>NZ_JBEPFL010000033.1:0-98321 GCF_040301925.1 Streptomyces sp. NPDC000075 | reverse complement strand
GGCCGCCTCGGCGACAACACCAGTTAGCCAGGCCCCGGCCGCCCTGGCAACGCCCCCCTGCTACGAGCGGGGATAGGAGGAGGGGCTCAAGGTCCTGGGCGGAGGGGTTCGCTGGGGTGGAATGCGGGCGTGCACGGGGTGGCGGGGGTACTAGGGCGGGTCGGATGTGACCTGGGTCCTGTGGGCCGCCTCACCGCCCAGCGGCCCCGATGTCACCGTCCGTGCCGGTTCATACCCCGTGGGGTGCGTGTCCCGGGCCACTTCCGGCCCCCGAATCAAAGGAAACGGGCGCGCCGGACGCGGGTTTCCCAGCCTCAGGGACGCTGCCCCGGCAGGCCGCTGGTGACACGGCTCCACAGGGAACGGGTGGCGCCGAAACCGCTCTCGTGCGTCCAGACGTGGGTGCAGCCCGGGCACTGGAGGTGCAGGAGGCTGCCCTTGTTGGTGAGCAGGTAGCGCCAGTGCAGGGAGCAGGTCCGGCGCTCCCCGCACGGTTCGCAGTCCCGGGTGTCGTCGCAGTTGGGGCAGGGCACCCACGCCCGGCGGCCGATCTCGGCCTGCGGGTCAAGGGGCAGCATGGCCGCCCCCGCGCACGGGCAGCACGCCGGCGGCCACCAGGTCGTCGTAGAGGCGCTGCTGCTCGGCGTCGAGGCCGGAGTAGAGCAGGTCGTACGCCTGCTCCTCGCCGCGCAGCACCTCGACCGGGTCCCAGTCGGGGCCCAGCGCGGCCATCACCTGGGCGCGGCGGAGCATCTCCTGGGAGGTGAGGTCTACGGCGAAGTCGACGTGTTCCGCGTCGCCCGGGCCGGCGGGGGGTGTGTGGGGGTGCGAGGACATGGGGCAGAACTTAGGTATGCCTTTCTTCCCGGGTCAAGAGAGGGTGGGCGGAGTCACATCCCGCAACGAATGGCGAGGAATCGGGCGCTTCGTGGGTACGGGGGGCGCCGGACGCCCGTCAGTCAACGAGGACCCCGGGGTTGAGGATGCCGTGCGGGTCGAGCGCGCCCTTGGCGGCCCTCAGGGCCAGGGCGAAGGGCCCGGGCCGCTGGCGGTCGTAGGCCGGGCGGTGGTCGCGGCCGACGGCGTGGTGGTGGGTGACGGTGGCACGGTGCCGGTGCAGGACGTCGACGGCCACGGCCTTGAGGTCGTCCCAGAGGGCGGCCTCGTCGCCGGGCCGGCCCGCCGCGATGACCGTGAAGTAGGGCGCGGCTCCGTCGGGATAGACGTGCGTCAGACGGCAGTTGACGGTGGCGGGGTGCCCGGTGGCCCTGAGGGCGGCCGCGCCGACCTCCTCGCGCACCGCGTCGATCAGGCCCGGGACGCGGTCCCAGGTGGCCGCGGTCTCGAAGGTCTCGGCCACCGCGCCCATCCTGGCCAGCCCGTCGCGGAGGTAGGGCATCCGCAGGAACGCCTCGCGCCACGCTCCGACGGCCGCGTCGGCGCCCCGCGTTCCGGCGGTGCCCCGGCCGCCGGTGTTCCCGTCGTGGCGGCCGCCGTGGGAGCGGGCCAGGGAGACGGCGCTGGCGAGGCGGGTGTCCACCGGTTCGTGTGCCGATTCGAAGCCCAGGACGAGCACGGCGGAGCCGTCGTGCGCGGCGCCCGACAAGGCGGCCTCGCCCGGGTCGAGCAGGCGGCAGTTGGCGGGTGAGAGGTCGGACTGCGCCAGGTCGCGGACCGCGCGGAGGGCCGCGTCGAAGTCCGTGAAGGCGACGGCCGCGGAGGCCTTGTGGCGGGGCCGTTCCTGGAGGCGCATCCAGGCCTCGGTGATGACGCCGAGCGCCCCTTCGGACCCCAGGAAGAGGCGGTCGGGCGAGGGGCCCGCGCCGGAGGCGGGCAGCCGCCAGGAGCCGCTCGTCCCGGCGGGGGTGACCACGCGCATGGACTGGACGAAGTCGTCGATGTGGGTGCGCCCGGTGGCGTAGTGGCCGCTGGCCCGGGTGGCGAGCCAGCCGCCGAGGGTGGAGAACTCGAAGCTCTGCGGGAAGTGCCGCAGGGTCAGTCCGTGCGGGCGGAGCTGGTCCTCGACGTCCGGGCCGAGCGCGCCGGCCTGGATGCGTGCGGCGCGGCCCCCGGTGTCGACCTCCAGCACGCGCCGCATGGCGGTCAGGTCGAGGGAGAGCACCGCCCGGTGGGCGTCGCCGCGGTATTCCACTCCCCCGGTGACCGAGGAGCCCCCGCCGTAGGGGACGACGGCGACGCCATGGGCGCTGGCCCAGTCCAGGAGGTCGGCCACACCCCGTTCGCCGGCGGGGCGGGCGACGAGGTCGGGTATGCGGCCCGGCCGGCCGCGCAGGGCGCGCGCCACGTCGCGGTAGGCCTTTCCCATGGCGTGGGCGGCGCGGTCGGCCGGATCGGCGGTGACCAGAGGGGCGAGGCTCGGCGGTGGCTCGACGGCCGGCCCGCCGATCCGCAGGTCGCGGACGGCGGGTACGGGCAGGGGGCGGGCGAGGGTGCCGGGGATCAGTGCCCCCATCGCGGCGCATTCGGCGTCGTCGGGGTGGGCGTCCGTCCAGCCCCAGCCCCACCAGGAGCGGGTGCGCAGGGGCTGCCGGGCGGTGGTGGCGTCCATGGAGTGCTCCAGAGGTGGCGTCGCATGAATTTACCTTGCGGTAAATTACCTACTGGTAAGATCGCCGCATGGCAACCCCTTCCTCAAAAGCCGGCACCAAGGGAGTCCCCCGGGAGCAGCGGGCGCGGCAGATCCTGGACGCCGCCACGGAGGAGTTCGGCACGCGCGGCTACGCGGCCGCCTCACTGCCCTCGATCGCCGCCCGGGTCGGCGTCACCAAGACCCTGCTGCACCAGTACTTCGGTACGAAGGAGGAGCTCTACACGGCCTGCCTGGTGCCGGTCGGCGACCGGATCCTGGGGGCCGTGCGCACGGCGATGGGGCCGGACGGGACCACCGCCCAGACCCCGCTGCGCGTGCTGCGCGCACTCTTCACCGCGCTGGAGGGGCAGCGCGAGGCGTGGTTCGTGCTCTACGACACCACCCTGCCGCCGGGCGGGGAGGCCGCCCGCCTCGCCTCCGCGTACTGGTCGTCCATCGACCGGCTGGCCGCCTCCGGCACCGCCGAACTCCTGCGGGACACCGGATCCACCGACCCGCTGGACGCCGACGCGCTGATGTACGTGTGGCGGGACCTGGTCGCCACCCTCGTCCGCTGGTGGGTCAAGCATCCGGACCAGACCCCCGAGGCCATGACGGAGCGCTGCGCCCGCCTCTTCGCGGCGGCCGCGGCGCTCACCCCGGACGGGGGCCGCTGACCCCGGACGGGGGCCGCTGACCCCGGCCACCGCGAGGAACACCGGGCGGGGCACCGTTCCCGGCCATCCGCGCGCGCCGCGGTCAACATCCGCGCGTCACCGGGCAGACACTCCACGCACGTAGAACGTCCCAGCCGTCTCCGTGAGCCGGCACCCCGGCCGGTCGGTACCGGCCGGGGCCGCAAGCGCGCGCACGCACCGTTTGCCCCAGGAAGGGACACACATGGGCTCCCCGCAGCCGTCCGGATCCCGCTTCGGCCTCCTCACCGCCACCCTGCTCACCGGCGTCCTCGCCGCGGCCACCCTCGTCGCCCCGCAGTCCGCGTCGGCGGCGACGCTGACCATCCCCGCCCTCCAGGGCGGCAAGCGCGTCTCCGCCTACAACGGGCAGACGGTGGTGGTCACCGGCATCGTGACCGCCGTCCGCTCCACCGGCTCCGCACGCGGCTTCTGGATCCAGGACCCCGCCGGCGACGGAGACCCGGCCACCAGCGACGGCGTCTTCGCCTTCACCGGCGGCACCACCCCCTCCGCCAAGGCCGGCGACAAGGTGACCGTGCGGGCCAGGGTCTCCGAGTACTACCCGGGCGGCTCCGCGGCGGGCGGCCAGTCACTCACCGAGCTGACCGGGCCGACGATCCAGTCCACCCTCTCCACGGGCAACCCGCTGCCCGCCCCGGTCGTCCTCGACTCCGCCTCCATACCGGCCGCTTACGCGCCCACCGGCAGCCTCGAACCGCTCACCCTCCGGCCCACCGTCTACGCCCAGGACTTCTTCGAGTCGCTGGAGGGCATGCGCGTCCAGGTCACCGACGCCCGCGTGGTCGGCGCGAGCAACGCGTACGACGAGCTGTTCGTCACCGCCAAGCCCGACGAGAACCCCACCCCGCGCGGCGGCACCGTCTACGGCTCCTACGCCGCCCCGAACACCGGCCGGGTCAAGGTCGCGTCGCTGACCGGCTCGTTCCCCGCCGCCGACGTGGGCGACGTGCTGACCGGCGCCACCACCGGCCCGCTCGACTACGACGGCTTCGGCGGGTACACCGTCCGGGCCACCGCCCTGGGCATCCTGGCGGCCCACGGCCTCGCCCCGGAGACCACCCGCGCCCAGGCCTCCGGCGAACTGGCCGTCGCCACCTACAACGTCGAGAACCTCGACCCGACCGACCCGCAGGAGAAGTTCGACCGCCTGGCGGCCGGGATCGTCACCCACCTCGCCTCGCCCGGCATCGTGGCGCTGGAGGAGGTCCAGGACGACGACGGCGCCGCCGACGACGGCGTGGTCGCGGCCGACCGCACCTACGGCCGGCTGATCGACGCCGTCACGGCGGCCGGCGGCCCGGCCTACGCCTACCGGCAGATCGACCCGGAGGACGGCCAGGACGGCGGCGAGCCCGGCGGCAACATCCGCGTCGGCTTCCTCTACGACCCGGCCCGCGTCGGCTTCACCGACCGCCCCGGCGGCACCTCCACCGCGGCCGTCTCGGTGACCGGTGCCGGCGGAACCGCCGCGCTGTCGTTCTCACCCGGCCGGATCAACCCGGGCTCGGCCGCCTGGAACTCCAGCCGCAAGCCGCTGGCCGGCGAGTTCACCTTCCAGGGCAAGACCGTGTTCGTCATCGCCAACCACTTCAACTCCAAGGGCGGCGACCAGCCGCTCGACGCCCGCGTCCAGCCGCCGGCCCGCCCCTCCGAGACCCAGCGCGCCCAGCAGGCCGCCCAGGTCAACGCCTTCGTCAAGCAGCTGCTCGCCGTGCAGGCCGACGCGCGGGTGATCGTCCTCGGGGACCTCAACGACTACGAGTTCTCCGGCACGCTGTCCACCCTCACCGCCGGAACCGGCCTGACCGACCTGCCCGCCACCCTCCCCGCCGGCGAGCGTTACACCTACGTCTACCAGGGCGACTCCCAGGTGCTGGACCACATCCTGACCAGCCGGGCGCTCACCGCCCCGGACTACGACATCGTCCACGTCAACGCGGAGTTCTCCGACCAGGCCAGCGACCACGACCCGCAGATCGTGCGCGTGCGGCCGTAACGCCCGCGCGGGCGGCCGCCGCCGGGGCGGCGGTCAGTACGAGTGGTCGACCGTCACGTCGGCCGACAGCCGCAGCGCGGCTTCGGCCGGCGACCGTCTCCGGTCCGAACACCAGGTCCTGGCGGGCATCGCGGTGCTGCGGTTCGGCGGGGCCTGAGGACGGCGGGGGCGATCAGGCGGGGGTGAGGACGTCCTCGTGGGCCCCGTCGAGGACGAACCCGTTGTCGAGGCGGACCCGTACGGTCACCCGGGCGCCCTCCTCCTCGAAGGCCCGCCACTCGGGTTCCAGGGCCGCGACCTCCTCCTCCAGCCGCTTGCGGCTCTCGGCGGGCATGGTGTGGCCGTAGTCGCCGAGCAGCGACATGAGCCGCTCGTACTCGAGGACCACGTGACCCGGCGGGCGCTGCCCGTCCACCCGTTCGACCGTGCCCGCGGTGCCCGCCGCGAGGGACAGGTGGGCGACGACGGCGCCGTCCGGCCGCGCGGTCGCCTCGCCCACGCCGATGTCCGCGGCGAGCCGCACCCGCTGGCCTTCCCTCAGGGTCATCGGTCCCTCGTCCCTCACGTCGATGCGCGGCCGCCCGGGGGCGGCTCCGGTCGGCCCATTATCCGCCGGGCGCCTCCCGCGGCGGTGCCGGGTCCGTTCAGGGGCGGAAGCGCAGGGGGTGGTCCGCCGGGACCTCCACCACGGCGATGCGCACGCCGTCGGGGTCGGCGATCCACATCTCGAGCAGCCCCCAGGGCTCCTGGAGCGGGGGCCGCAGCACCTCGGCGCCGCGTGCGCGCAGCTCGCGGTGGGCCGCCTCCACGTCGGCCACCTGGAGCCACAGCCGCATCCCGGGCGCGGGCGGCGCGTCGGCCCGTCCGGACACCTCGAGGAACCCGCCGCCGAGGAAGTAGACGGTGCCGCGCTCGGGGCCGGTGCCGAACTCGCGGTACACGGCGAGGCCGAGGGTGCCCCCGTAGAAGGCGCGCGAACGCTCGGGATCGGTGGGGCGCAGCAGGATCCGGCTGCCGAGTACGTGAACCATGGCCCCACCCTGCCCCGTTCCGGCGGCGGTGATACCGCCCGCGCCCCTTTCGGCGGGGGAGGGTCGCTCGAATGTCACCCGCCGGGGCGGCCCAGGCCGGTCAGGAGGACGTCGAGGGCCAGGTCGGTGGCCTCCGCCAGCGGGGTGTCGTCGAGGAGGGCGCCGACGGCCAGGGTGGCCAGGCCGTGGACGGTGGAGAAGGCGACCTGGGCGAGGCGGGCCGGGTCCCCGGCGCGGACGGTCCCCTCCTCCTGGGCCCGGGCGATGAGAGCGGCGGTGGTGTCGAGGCTGCGGTGCCCCAGTTCCCTGAGCTCGGCACTGGAGTCGTCGGCGTGCTTGGCGCTGAACATCAGGTCCAGCAGGGACGCGTGGGCGACGGCGAACTCCACGTACGCCCGTCCCAGCCCGGCCAGGCGGGCCGGCACCGGCCCGGGCGCTTCGGCGGCGGCGCGCAGGCGCTCGTTCAGCCGGGTGAAGCCGCTGACGGCGAGGGCGTCCAGCAGTGCCCGGCGGTCGCGGAAGTGACGGGACGGCGCGGCGTGGCTGACGCCGAGGTCGCGGGCCAGGGCGCGCAGGGACAGGCCGTCCGCGCCCGACTCGGCGAGGACGGTCTCCGCACGCTCCAGCAGGGCGGCCCTGAGGTTGCCGTGGTGGTAGGGCCCCTCGGTCAAGGCGGGCTCCCCTCTCCTGATGTTGTCATTGACTACAATGATGACGCCGCCTACATTCATGTCCGTCCAGCACGATGGAAACGGAGCAGCCGACGATGCCTATGACATACCAGGGAACCGTGGCCCTGATCACCGGGGCCAGCGCGGGCCTCGGTGTCGAGTTCGCCCGCCAGTGGGCCGAGCGCGGAGCGGACCTCGTCCTCGTGGCCCGCCGCCTCGACCGCCTCGAAGGGCTCGCGGCGGACCTCGAGAAGCGCTACGGCGTCACGGCGCACGTGGTCGCCGCCGACCTCGCCCTCCCCGGCGCGGCGGCCGCCCTGCGCGCGGAACTCGACGCCCGCGGGATCACCGTCCACACCCTCGTCAACAACGCCGGCTTCGGCAGCCACGGCCCCTTCGTCCGCCAGGATCTCGCGCAGATCAACGAGATGATCCAGCTGAACGTCGTCGCCGTCACCGAGCTCACCCGGGCCTTCCTGCCCGCTCTCGCGGCCGACGGCCGGGGGGCGCTGGTCACCGTCGCGAGCGCGGCCGCGTACCAGCCGACCCCCGCGATGGCGGTCTACGGCGCCTCCAAGGCCTTCGTCCTCAGCTTCACCGAGGCCGTCGCCTACGAGACCCGCGCCTCTGCCCTGCGGGTGCTCGCCGTGTCACCGGGCCCGGTCAGCACCGAGTTCTTCGACGTCGTCGGCAGCCGTGACGCGGCCGTCGGCCGGATGGCCACCCCCGAGCAGGTCGTGACCGCCACGCGGCGTGCGCTGGAGCGCGGCAAGACCCCGCCCAGCATCGTCGCGGGCCTGGCCAACCGGGTCTCCACCCTCGCCGCCTCGCTGACCCCGCGCCGCCTCACCCTGGCCGTCTCGGGACGGATCCTCAAGGCCTGACACGCGCCGGCGGGCCCCCGGGGACCGGGGACCCGCCCGTCGCGGCGGCGGCCGCCGCCGGCCGCGTCAGTGCGCGGAGATCTGCTGGAGCGCGGCCCCCTGGTAGCGGGCGCCAGCGTTCCACAGGATGAAGGACTCCATCTTGTTGGCCTCGGCGGCCTTGATCTGTGCGGCGACCTCGGCCGGCCCGTAGGTGCTGCCCATGGAGAAGTCCTGCAGCCACGGGACGATCTCGGTCTGCGTGCCCTTCGCCTGGCGGGCGAAGTCGGCGAGGGAGCGCTGCACGATCGCGTAGGGCGAGGTGTCGGGCTGCGCGACCCCGTACTCCCCCGGAGCCCAGTGCGACGGGTAGACCATCGGCGCGATGTAGTCGGTGACCTTGACCAGGGCCCCGATGTCCTGCGCGATCTCGGTGGGCCGGGTGGCGGCGATCCCGAAGACCGACACGCCGAGGTAGGTGCCGTGGGGGCGCAGCGCGGCGCGGGTGTCGGCGACGAACGAGGTGATGGACTGCTCGGGGGTGGCACTGCCGATGCCGGGGAAACGCATCTGCGACAGCGGCCCGTCCGGGCGGCGCACGTAGTCGTAGAGGACGTCGTCGAAGCCGAGCCGGGCCGCTTCGACGGCGAGGTCCTGGTTGTACTTGCGGACCGCCGGGTCGGCGAAGTTGGTGAAGGACAGGGCCCCGTAGTGGCCTCCGTCGTAGGGCTGCCCGGACGGGGTCAGCACGAGCCGGTCCTGCTGCCCGGCCTTCCAGGAGGCGGCGGCGAGCTTGGGGTCGCGGAAGGCGACGATGCGGCCGATGACCTGGGCGCCCGCGGCGTGGAGTTCGTCGATCGCCTTGCGGGCGTCGTAGTAGCCCTTGGCCGCGCCGATCTGCCGGGCCAGCGGCACCTGGGAGGCGTACCCGACCTCGCCGTCCTCGTCCTTGACGTCCAGTTCGACGGCGTTGAGCTTGCCGCTGCGGACCAGGGCGAGGATGCCGCCGCGCAGGGTGTCGTCGCCCCATCCGATGGCGGTGATGTGCGCGGCCCGGACCATGGGGCGGCGGCCCCGGCCGGACACGGCCCTGGTGGTGGTGTTTCCGGCGCGGTCCACGGCCGTGACCGTGACGACGGGGGTGCCCTTGGGCACCGTCGCCCTGAAGGCGCCTGCCTTGTCGAGGGGGACCTTCTTGCCGTTGACGCTGACCTCGGCGTCGGTGGAGGCCGTGCCGCTGATGGTCACGGGGGCGGAAGCGTTCTTGATCTCGGGGTCGGTGACCTTCAGCTCGGGCGGGGTGGTGTCCACGCTGAAGCCGACGACACTGCGGCGCGAGGCGAAGGGGAGGCTGCTCTCGCCCGCCACCACCAGGGTGTGCGGGCCCTCCTTGAGGGCGGGGAGGCCGAGTCTGAGGCGGGCGCCCTCCATGGTGAAGGGGACCGCCGCGCCGTCGAGGGTGGCGTGCAGTCCCTTGCCGCCACCGGGGGCGCCGGCGGCGAGGTAGGCGCTGACCTGCGAGGCCGCGCGACCGCCGAGGACGGCGCCGTCGCTCACCCCCTCGATGCCCGGCCCCGGGGCGAGGAGCGTCCAGGCCCCTATGCCCGTACCGGCCAGCGCGAGCGCCCCGGCCGTGGCGATGAGGGCGCCCCGGCGAGCGGGACGGCGGCGGGTGGAGGGGCCGGAATACGGTATGCGGGTACGGGACATCGTGGGGTCCTTCGTGCCGTGCGCGGGGGTGCGGGCCGGATGTTGCCTCCATTCATTGCCGCCCCGCGGTCCGGTCGGCCCCTTCCGGCGACATTTCATGCGAACGGCCCCGTGCGGCCCCGGCGTGGCGGCTACGCCATGCAGGGGACGGTGCGGTAGGAGGGCTTCCGGCGCCGGTAGGTATGACGCGACACCTTCGTCGTGGAGAGGCCCCCCGATGCGCCACCCGCTCGTCCCCCTCGGCGCCCTGGCGGGCGCCGCCGCGCTGCTCACCGCCGGCTGTGCGCCGGGCCCTTCGACCGCCACGGGGCAGCCCCGGCCGGCCGCCTCGCCGGCGGCGGCCGCCCCCGTCGTCGCCAAGGACCCGGCGGCGGTCGGGGCCAACGAACTCGGCCAGGTGCCGGTGCTGATGTACCACCAGCTCACCGAGAAGCCGGCCAGTGTCTACGACCGCACCCCGGCCGATTTCCGGGCCGAGCTGGAGCGCCTCGCACGGGAGGGCTACGTGCCGGTGACCGCGCGGGACTTCCAGACGGGCCGCATCGACATCCCCGCCGGCGCGCACCCGGTGGTCCTCACCTTCGACGACTCGACCAACAGCCAGGTGCGGCTCGGCGCGGACGGCGCCCCGGCGCCGGACACCGCCGTCGCCGTCCTGGAGCAGACGGCGAGGAAGTACCCGGCGTTCAAGCCGGCCGCGACCTTCTTCGTCAACGCGGACGGCTTCTCGGCCACCGGCTCCGCCAAGGCCCTGACCTGGCTGAAGGAGCACGGGTACGAGGTCGCCAACCACACCGGCCGCCACGAGAACCTGCGCTCGCTGGACCAGGCGGGCGCCGCCCGGGCCATCCTCGCCGGCCAGCAGGCCATCGAGAAGGCCGCGCCGGGGACCCGGGTGACCTCGCTGGCCCTGCCCTTCGGCGCCATGCCCGAGCCCGCCGGGGTGGCCGTGCGGGGAACGGGCTACCGCTACGACGGGGTGTACCTCGTGGGCGCCAACCCGTCGGCCTCGCCGTTCGCGAGGGCCTTCACTCCCGGTGCGATCCCCCGGATCCGCTCGGCGGGGCCGAAGGACGAGGACGCCGAGTTCGGCTCCTCGCGCTGGCTGGACAAGCTCGCCGCCGGGAAGAACCGGTACGTCTCGGACGGGAACCCCGACACGGTCGCCTTCCCGCGCGCCCTGGCCGGCGAACTGGCGCCGGCCTTCACGAAGCGGGCCCTGCCGTACTGAACCGCCGGGGCGGCGGCCCGCCCAGGCCCCCCCGCCGGCCAGCCGGCCCGGCCGGTGGGGTCAGGACACGAGGGGGCCCTCCTGCGCCTCGGTCAGCCTGACCGTGCACAGCCCGCCGCGCTCGGCCTTCACCTCCGTCACCTTCAGCCGGGTCCCCGGCGCGAGGATGTACTCCTCCTCCCCGGTGAAGGCCGAGAAGCGGCGGATCCCCACCGCCCGCGAGGGCGTCACCTCGAACAGCGTCCGCTTGCCCCGGCTGCCCAGGAAGGAGCGCGCCACGCTCAGCTCGGAGGTGCACGAGGACACGCCCCACCAGGTCACCGTCTCCCCGACCGGGTACTGCGCCCGCAGGTCCAGCGAGACACCGCGCCACAGCGGCTCGGTGCGGGCGGGCAGGCGCGAGACCGCCGAGAACAGCAGCCTCAGGTAAGGGAGGTAGGGCACCACGCGGGAGCGGTCCGGGGAGCGCAGGACGGCGTTGATCTCGCGGTAGAAGGCGGACTCGCAGGTGTACAGGTGGAGCGCGGCGATCGCGTCGGCGGAGAGCCGGCCGGCCTCGTCCGTCTCGTCGGCCCGCCGCTTGCCGAACTCCACCGAGCGGTCGATGTGGCCGCCGAGCCCGGACAGGACCTCGGCGACGGGTGCGACCGCGCCCCGGAAATCCATCAGCGGGGTGTCGAACACCCCGGTGATCGCGGGCAGGACGAGGCCCTCGTCCTTGACGCTGGTGAGACGCTCCAGATAGAGCTGGTGCAGTTCCATGGTCGAGGCGATGAAGGCGCCCATCCGGGCCGCGACGTCCCCGTCCCCGTCGCCGCCGCCGGCCGCGGATCCGGCCGCCGCCTCGTTCCACCCCTTGCTGGGCAGCCAGTCGACCTGCTCGGCGCCCAGCGAGGCGAGGGCGTCGTTCACCGTGGCGAAGTGGTCGCCCTCGCAGAAAACGTCGCCCTGGGCCGCGGGATTGGCGTGGTCGATGTGGCGGACCTCGACGTCCGGGTACTTCGTCTGGAGGCGCAGGACGACCTTCTTCAGGCTGCGGGCGTGCGCACCCCACCAGGCGAAGACGACGCTGCGGTCCTCCTCGTCGGCGTCCTGCTTGGCCTTGAGGATCTCCTCGACGATCCGCTCGGCGACGGGCCGCCAGAACGCGGTGTGCCGGTCGGCGCCCATGGCCCCGTCGGCGCTGGCGGTGAGCGCGGCGTTCAGCAGCAGCACGCCCTGGGTCAGCATCGCCTGGAACCACTCCGGCGGCTGGACCGTGTCCCGCTCCTTCAGCAGGGCGCGGACGTCGGCGATCGGCGTCTTCCTGGCGATGCCGTACTTCCACATCGCGGCCGCCTTGATGATGCAGCGGATGCTGACCACCCTGCCGAACTGGCTGTCCTTCCAGTCGTTGAAGGTGTTGTCGAACATGGCTATGCCGGTGGCGCTCTCCGGCCGCGGATAGGGGTTCTGGCCGAAGACGACGACCTTCCACTTGTGCGGCGGGTTCGGCTTGAGCGCCTGGAAGGTCAGCTCCCGGACCGGGACGACCTCCGGGCTGCGGCCGGGGCCGATGAACCGGGAGGCCTCCGGCTGGGCCTCGATGACGGGCTTGAGGAGCGGGAGCCAGGGTTCACCGCCGCCCTGGAAGAGTCCGGCGAGGTTCAGCGGGTCGTTGGGGTCGTTCGGGTCATTCGGGTCGGACTGGGCGGGCGGGGTGGCGGCGGCGTCGCTCATGGGGGAAGGGCTCCCGGTCTTCGTGGTCGCAAGGTGGTGGGGGCCGGCGGGCGGACCGCCGGGCTGGGCGCCGTCAGCGGCGAAAGGAATGCCCTTTCGGTGGCACGATCCGCACCCGCCGCGCGACCGGCTCGTCCTCGATGCCGTCGAGCTGGGTGGTGATCACTGCGCGCAGTTCGTCGTCGTCCTCGAACCAGTGGTCGTGGAAGAGGGTGTAGCCGGTCCACATCAGGTTGGCGCAGACGCGGGCGGGGACCCGGCCGGTCTGCGCGCCCATCCCGACCAGCGCCACCGAGCGGATGCTGCCCGGCGCCTCGCGGTTCTGCCGGTGGACGGCCTGGAAGGCGGCCGCGCACGCCAGGGCCACGTTCAGCGTGTCCTTCACGTCCTGCGAGGACCGCACCATGGTGGGCGTCGATATCAGGTAGCGGGGGACGGTCGCGCCCGAGGGGACGCAGACCGCGCTGCCGACGGGGAGCGTGCCGGCGAACCGGTCGCGGATCGCCCGCTGTACGCGCAGCTGGATGCCTGCTCCGAGGTGCCGTTTGACGGCGGCGTCGACCCCGCCGTCCATCCGGCCCAGGGAGTTGGTCGGGGTGACCCAGGCGTCGACGTCCTCGTCGAGGATCGACCCCTTGCGGATCTCGATGCCGGGGGTGTCCGAGAAGGCCGCCCGCCAGGCCTGCACCACCCGCTCGTTGACATCGGTCAGCACGACCCTGAGCACGGGCTGCACACGGTTGTCGGTCATCGTCCACTCCTGTCGGGAAACGGCCCTTCCAGCACCTCCGACGCTAACGGCGACCACTGACAACGCCGTTCCGGCGGCCGGTGGCTGACCTGCCGTCACCGTGTGCGGGACGGCGGCCCGGGCCCCTTGGCCCGTCCGGGTGGCGGCCGCCGGCCCGGGTGCCGCCCTGCGCCGTCCGGGGCGGCCGGGCGGGGATGATGCGTCCACGGGGCACATCCGACGGAGCGAGAGGAGTCCGCGATGCCGGAACGGGCACGGGAGCCGCGGGCGGAGCTGGACGCGCGGTACAGCTCACCGGGGGCCACGGCGACGCCGTGGGCGCGGGCCGCCGCGCAGCTGGAGGGCGCCGGGATCTTCTGGCTGACGACGGTGCGCCCGGACGGCCGGCCGCACGTCACGCCGCTGCTCGCCGTCTGGGACGGCGGGGCGCTGCACTTCGCCACCGGCCCGCAGGAGCGCAAGGGGCTCAATCTCGCCGCCAACCCGCAGGTCGTCCTCACCACCGGCGCCAACGACTACGGTCAGGGGCTGGACGTGGTCGTCGAGGGCGAGGCGGTACGGGTCTCGGACGAGGCGCGGCTCGCCGCGCTGGCGGCGGCCTGGGAGGCGAAGTACGGGCCGGACTGGCACTTCGAGGTCCGCGACGGGGCGTTCAACAGCACGTCGGCCGCCGCCGCTCCCCCGCCGACCGAGGGGGGCGAGGAGGCGGGTCGGGCGCTGGTCTTCGAGGTGGCGCCCCGTACCGTGTTCGGCTTCGGACGGGGCGCGGAGTTCAGCCAGACCCGCTGGCGGTTCGGCGCGTGAGCCGGGGCGGGGGCGGCCGTGGTCGTCAGCTCCGCTGGAAGACCACCTCGGGGTCGGCGGCCGTCGGGCCGTCCAGGCGGGGCGCGGGCAGGCCCTTGAGGTGCCGGTCGAAGAAGTCGCCGGTGTAGGCGCGGGTGATCTGCTGCGAGCGGGTGCCCGACAGCGGGGTCTGCGGATGGGGGGCGCCGGCCTGGTCGGAGAGGACGGGCCAGTCGGTGAAGCCCGGGTGGCCCATGCCGGTGACGGTCAGCCAGCGCTTCCAGCCGTCCATCCGGGGCCAGGCGTCGGCCCAGCTGGTGTCCTCGAGGTCCGGCGGCAGCAGGGCGGGGTCGCCGCCGAGCAGGAGGAACGGCCGCTTGCCGAGGCCGGCTTCGGGCAGCGTGGCGAAGAAGGTCCCGTCCAGGTTCACCCCGGCGCCCACGCGCGGGTCGGCGGCCATGGCCGCGGCGGCGGACGCGCCGCCGATGGAGTGGCCGGCCATGCCGATGTGCCGGGCGTCGATCAGCCGGGAGTGGCGCCAGGCGGGGCGGTCCCCGGTGAGCCGGTCCAGCAGGAACGTCACGTCACGGGCGCGGGCGTCGGACACACGGCTCAGCGCGTGGTCGGGGAACACCTGCTCGCAGGCCGTGCAGCCGAGCAGCCGGCCGCCGGAGAAGGTCGTGCCGTCGGACTCGTAGGCGTGGTCGAGGGCGGCGACCACGTAGCCGCGGGAGGTCAGGTCCTCGGCGAGCACGGTGAGCGAGGAGCGCGGCAAGGTGAATCCGGGCGAGAGGACGATCAGGGGGTAGCGGCCCTGTCCGGCGCGCGGCAGGGCGCCCTCGCGGGCGTGCGCGCGGACGGCGGCGAGTTGTTCGGGAGTGGCGTACGTGGCGAGGTCGCCGCGGTCGGTGAGCAGGGCGCGCGCCTCGGCGGCGCTCATGTACGGGGCCGGGCTGCCGGTGTGGGCGACGGCGGGGTAGTAGAGGGACACCATGAGTTCGCGGTCGGCGGCCGGGACCCAGGGGTCCTTGCGGGCGCCGTCGACGAGGTGGAGGGTGTCGCGGCCGACGGCGAAGGGGCCGGTGGGGCGGGGCAGTTCCAGGCGGGCGGCTGCGGCGGGGGCGTCCGCCCGGACTGCGGCGGCCCCGGTGGGGGCGGCGGCCGCGGTGGCCGGGCCGGCGGCCAGCAGGATCCCTGCCGTCGCGGTTGCGGCGGCCATGCGGATGATCTTGTTCATGCCCGCACCCTAAGCGAACTTAGGCAAGGCTGACCTAACTCAATCTGGATTGGCTGGAATCAGCCGTTTCCCGGACCTCCCAGCGGTGCGCCTCCGCCGGGCCGGGTCCGGCCGCCACACTGGCGTCGTGAAGGTAGCCATCATGACGGCGGGTTCGCGCGGCGACGTCGCTCCGTACACGGGCCTGGCGGCCGGGCTGGTCCGCGCCGGACACGAGGTCACCCTGGTGACCCACGCCGTGTTCGAACCGCTGGTGGCCGGCTCCGGGGTGCGTTTCCGCGCCGTCGCCGGCGACCCGAAGGCCGAGTTGCACTCGGCGCGCGGCCGGGGCCTGCACCGGAGCCGGACCGGGGCCGTGAAACTGCTGCGGGCCCGTGGCGCTGGCGCGCCGGATCGCGCCCGATATGACGCCCCCGCTGGTCCGCGCCGCGCGCGAGGCGGACGTCGTACTGGCCGGGGGCACGGTCGCGCCGCTCGCCCACGCCATCGCGGAGGGGCTCGGCCGGCCCAGCATGGGCCTCTTCCTCCAACCCCTGCACGGGACCCGCGCGTTCCCTCCGCCGATGCTCGCCGCCCCCTCCCTGGGCCCGCTGGGCAACCGGATCTGCGGGGACGCCGTCGCCGTCGCCGTCGACCACGTCTTCACCCGGGCCGCCCGCACCCTGGCCCCGGACCACGGCCTCCCCGCGCGCCGCTTGTCCGCCGCCCGCCGCGACCGCGAGCGGCAGGGCTGGCCCGTCTGGCACGGTTTCAGCGAACTGGTGGTTCCCAGGCCCCGCGACTGGCGTCCCGGGCTGGAGGTCTGCGGCTACTGGTGGCCCCACGAGGCGGGCGGCCGGCTCCCCGCCGAACTGGAGGAGTTCCTCGACGCCGGACCCGCCCCCGTCTACGTGGGCCTCGGCAGCGCCACCACGCCCGACCCCCGGCGGGTCAGCGCCCACGTCGTCGCCGCCCTGCGCGCGGCCGGCCTGCGCGGCGTGATCCAGCGGGGCTGGGCGGGCCTGTCGGCCACCGGCCGGGACGACGTGATCACCATCGGCGAGGTCCCGCACTCCCTGCTCTTCCCGCGCATGGCGGCCGTCGTCCACCACGCCGGGGCCGGCACGACCGGCGCGGCCCTGCGCGCGGGTGTGCCCTGCGTGCCCGTACCCGTCCAGTTCGACGCCCACTTCTGGGCCGCGCGCCTCGTGCAACTGGGCACCGCCCCGGAGGCGGTCCCCCTGCGCCGCCTCGACTCCGCCACGCTCGGCTCCGCACTCCGGCGGGCCGTCACCGACCCCTCCTACCGGGACCGGGCCCGGCACATCGCCGGACTGCTGGCGGCTGAGGACGGCGTCGCCCGCGTCGCCGCCTCCCTCGAAGCCCTGGCCGGCCGCTGACCCGGGCGCCCCGGGGGTGCGGTCTGCGCCAATCGGGGGTGCTCCGCCGGACAGACCGCGGGGCCGGGGCATGGATGGCGCCGGAGCGGACGAGGAGACGAGCAGACCGGATGTCCGTACGCCGGTCCAGTCCCAGGGAGACACCGATGCTCATGTCGACGACGGCGCGGCTGGCCGTGACCGTGGCGGCCACGACCGTGTTCGCGACGACCCCACCCCTCAGCGCCGGCGCGGCGGCCCGGCCCCAGGAGCCCAGGGCGCCACGGGAGTTCGTCGCGCTGGACTCCGTCGACCCCACGATCCGCCAGGAGATGCGCTACGTGTCCGCGCACAACTTCGTCGGCGAGCGGATCGACGGCTACCGGCAGCCCGTCTGCATCCTGACGCGGCCGGCGGCCGAGGCCCTGCACCGGGCCCAGACGCGCCTGCTCACCCAGGGGTACACGCTCAAGGTGTACGACTGCTACCGGCCGCAGCGGGCCGTCGACCACTTCGTGCGGTGGGCGAAGGACCTGGCCGACGAGCGGAAGAAGGCGGAGTTCTATCCGCGGGTCGACAAGTCACGCCTGTTCGAAGACGGTTACATCGCCGCGAAGTCCGGGCACAGCCGGGGCGGCACCATGGACCTGACGATCGTCCCGCTCCCGGCGCTCCCCGCTCCCCCGCCGGGGCCAGGGCAGGAGTCCGTGCCCTGCTTCGCGCCGCAGGCACAGCGGTATCCCGACAACTCAGTGGACATGGGGACCGGCTTCGACTGCTTCGACACCCTCTCGCACACCGACGACCCGCGCGTCCAGGGAGCACAGCGCGCGAACCGCCAGCGGCTGAAGTCGGCACTGACGGCGGAGGGCTTCGTCAACCTGCCCGAGGAGTGGTGGCACTTCACGTACAAGCCCGAACTCTTCCCGGACACCTACTTCGACTTCCCTGTCTCCCGCCGGTCGGTCTCCGGACACCGCCCCTGAGACACCGCGGCTCCGCAGCCGCCTCCGGCGGGTCAGGCGGGTCAGGCGGGTCAGGCGGTCCACGGCCAGGCGGCCGCGCCAGCCGCCTCGAAGAGCCGCACCATCCGGAACGCGGCGTCCGTGAGGCCTCCACACGTGTAACGGCGGGGTCCCGACGGCCCGTGCGCGGGCTCGTATCCGGCCAGGTTCCACGTGTAGACCGGGACGTCCGCCGGGACCGGTTCCGCCGCCCCGCCCGGGTGGTGGTGGGCCGTCTGCTCGTCGGTGACGATCAGGACCCGGTCGTGCCCCCGGTAGTGGGCGCGCAGCGCCGTCGTGGTGTTGGTGCCGCCGAGGGCGCGGAATCGTTTCAGCACATCGAGCACCGGCTCCCCCGCCCGGAACGGGACCTCCGCGCTGTGCCAGCCGAACTGCACCAGGTCCGCCTGCTCCGCCCGCAGGGCCGTCGCGGCACCGAACACGGCGGCCGCGTCGGCCCGGGTCAGCGTGGACCGTTCGGAGACGGTGTCCCAGAACATGGAGTCGGAGCGGTCCACCAGGACCAGCGTCCGGCCGGGCAGGGCCGGTACGTTGGCCAGCGCGTGCCCCAGCGCCCGTTCCAGCGGGGCCGCCCAGCGGGCCGACGGCGCGTGGCGGTGGGCGGCCAGGTAGCGGAAGGGGAACTGCCGGGAGCGGGTGACCTCGGAGGGGTCCGAGATCCTGGCGGCGACGAGGGCGGCAGTCTCGTCCGCGACGCCGGCCTCGTCGAAGTTCCGCAGGTTGCGCAGGAGCGCCATCGGCCCCATCGAGGGGATCAACGCCTCCCACACGGGGGCGTCCAGGGGCCCCTGGAGCCAGCCCGCCACCGCCTCCCAGGTCATCCCGGCCGCGGCCAGCCGCTCGGCGCCGCCCGGCCCGGTCACCACGGCCCGCCGCTGCGCCACGGGCAGCTCCGCCAGCTCCCGGTGCGCGTTCAGCACCGGGTCGGAGAACGGCGGCATCGCCCGCTCCGGGTGGTGGCGGCGGTCCAGGGCGTACCGGAAGAGCGCGCCCTGCCAGGGCTTTCGGGGGTCGGGGGAGGCGTGCACCAGGTTGAGCACGTCGCCGAAGCGGAAGTCCTTGGACGGGGTGTCGTACTTCAGCAGCGCCCGCGAGGAGTACAGTCGGCGCACCGCGTCGGCGACCCCCCGCTTCACCGGCTGCGGCAGGTTGCGCCCGTACCGGCCGACCCAGTGGGCGAGGAACTCCCCGGGCTCGTCGGCCCGCTGGAGCACCGAGTCGACGACGGACCGGTTGGTGGGGCCGTCACACGCACCGGCGGCGAGCCGGGCACGGACGTACTCGGCGGCCCCGACGAGGGACGCCGTCCGCATGTTGCCCTCGGCGCGCAGCCAGCGCAGCAGGCCGGCCGTCCATTCGGGGTCCTCGACGGCGAGAGTGGCCACGAGGCGGACGTAGCGCTCGTCGCGTTCCCGTCCGCTCTCGTAGAAGGTCTGCTCGGAGACGAAGTTGCCGACGGCCAGGAGGAAGAGCTCTTCCCTGGGCTCCCGGTCGAAGGCCGGGCCGCCGGCGTAAGTGCGGGAGGGCCGGTGACGGCGGTGGTGCGCCCCCGGCGCGGGCAGGTTGCGGGCGGCGGCCGCGATCTGCGGGGCCACGAGCATCTCGGACCAGGTCTTCGGGACGCGCTGGGTGTGACGAGGCAGTGAATCCCCCAGGATCCGGTGAAGGGAGGGCTCCGGCAGCCGGGGAGCTCCGCCGGCTGCGGGACAAGGACGGGCCGCGGCCCCCGAGTTCAGGAAGGCCGCGGCGGCACTTTGTCGTCAGAAGGAAGTAGCCGCAGCCGGGCGCATCGGGGGGCGCGGTCCGCGACGTCACCCTAGGCGGGCCGCCGGCGGCCGCGCCAGCGAATTGTCTCCCGCCCCGGACCGGGGTCCGCCGGGCGGGCCAGGGCCTCGGCAACCCGCTTGTTCCCGGCGGGAATTCAGTGTTCTTCCCCTGTTACGGTGGCCTGATGGCATCGATCAAGCAGGTCCAGATCACCTTCGACTGCGCGGATCCCGAGCGCGTCGCCCGTTTCTGGTGCGAGGTGCTGGGTTACGTCGTACCGCCGCCCCCGAAGGGCTTCGCCGACTGGGACGAGTTCAACCGGACGCTGCCGCCCGAACGGCAGGGTTCGGCGTTCGCCTGCCAGGACCCGTCGGGCGTGGGCCCGCGCCTGTTCTTCCAGCGCGTTCCCGAAGGGAAGACCGTCAAGAACCGGCTGCACCTGGACGTGCGGGCCGCCCCCGGACTCGTCGGCGAGGAGCGCGTGGCCGCGCTCGAGGCCGAGTGCGCACGGCTGATCGCGCTCGGCGCGGCCCGGGTGGAACTCCTGCGCGCGGACGGCTTCAACGAGTCGTGCCTGGTGATGCGCGACGTCGAGGGCAACGAGTTCTGTCTCGACTGAGCCGCGCCGGTCGGGGGGCGCCGCCACGGTGGCGCGGACGGACGAGAAACGGGGAACGGGGAACGGGGGGCAGGTGTCGGTGACGACGGCGTGGACGCGGGGAACGGTCGACGAGACGGTCGGGGCGGTCAACGCGCTGACCGCGCGGTGGGCGGCCGAGGCGGCGGAAGACGCCCGGGCCGCGGGATCCGGGCAGAGCGGTACGGTCTTCTCCGCAGCCGGGGTGTGGCCGCTGCTCGCGTTCCTCGCCGACGCGGCCACCGGGCCCGCGCGCGCCGAGCTGGCGGAAGCCGTCGGACTGCCGGCCGGCGAGGCGGCCGACCGGGCGCGGGAGTTCGTCGCGGCACTGGACGGGCTGCGGGGCGTCGACGCGGCCCTGGGCCTGTGGACCCACCGTCGGCTGAGGGTCCGTGAGGAGTGGGCCGCGAAGCTGGGGCCGCACACCCACCGGAAGCTGACCGGCTGGCGCGCCGTCGACCGGCGGGCACTCGACGCCTGGGCCGCCGAGCGGACCGGCGGGCGCATCCCGGCGATGCCGGCCGACCTCGGCCGCGACACTCGGCTGCTGCTGGCGAGTGCGCTCACGGTGGCGACCCGGTGGGTCCGCCCCTTCACCACCGGATCCGCCTACCCGCGCACGGGTCCCTGGAACGGCCGGCGGCTGGCGGGGCTGTCCCGCACCACGCGCCTGCTCCACCGGGTCGGCGTCGCCGACACCCCGGACGGCCATGTCACGGCCCTGCGCGTCGTGGGTGACCGCGGCATCGATGTCCACCTGCTCCTCGGGGAGCCGGGCATGGCGGCGGGCCGGGTGCTCGCCGCGGGCGTGGACGTCCTCGCCGGGCGGCGGGAGCTCGTGACGGGCGACCGGCTGCCGCCCGGTGAGGCCGGCCCCGGCCTGAGCGTGGACACGGTCCGCAGCTGGTACCCCCTACGGCCGAGGCTGCACGTGCACACCGTGGCCTTCGACGTCACGGCCGGCCACGATCTGACCTCTTGCCCCGAGGTGTTCGGGCTGCGCTCGGCGACCGACCGGGCCGCGGGGCATTTCCCCGGGATCGCCGACGAGGGGCTCGCCGTCGCGCGGGCCCGGCAGTCCGCGACGGCGGCCTTCACCGACGAGGGTTTCGAAGCGGCGGTGGTCACCGCCGTCGAGCTGGGTGAGGGGAGCGCTCCCGAGCCCGAGCTGAAGTACCGGAGCACGGAGGTGCACGCGCACTTCGAGCGGCCCTTCGGCTTCCTCGCCGTCCACCAGGCCTCCCGGCTGGTCCTCGCGTCCGGCTGGGTCACCGATCCGCAGCCCTACCGCGCGGCCCCGATGGACTGGTGACGCGGCCGGCGCGGCGGGCTCAGTCACCCCGGCGGGCGGCGCGGACGGCGCCGTCGGTGCGCATCAGGGCGGCGTAGAGGGCGGCGGAGACGAGCATGCCCGCCGGGAGCGAGAGGTCGACGCCGCCGAGGGCGGCGGCGACCGGGCCGGTGTAGAGGGTGTCCACGCAGAGGGCCGCCGCCGCGACCCCGGCCAGGAGGGCGAGGGCGCCCGCCAGGTTGAAGCCCCTCGTGTACCAGAAGGGGCCGCCCGGGCTCTCGTCGCGGAGGGCGGCGCCGTCGTAGCGCCCCCGTCGCAGCAGGACGTCGGTGGCGTAGACGGCCGTCAGCGGGCCGATCAGGACGACGATCACCTGGAGGGCGTTGCTGACCGTGTCGAGGAAGCGGGAGACGAACAGCCCGTAGAGGGTGAGGGCGACGGCCGCGGTCCCGTCGAAGAGCACGCTGACGGAGCGGCGGATCCGCAGGCCGACGGCCTGGAGCGCGAGGCCCGCGCTGTATGCGGTGAGGGCGTTGACGGCGATGGTGCCGAGGACCAGGGCCAGCAGGAAGACCGGGTTGAACCAGCCGGGCAGGATGGCCTGGAGGGCGTTCTGCGGGTCGGTCATGTCGACGGCGGTCGCGGCGAGCGCGCCCAGGGCGGAGACCAGCACGCTGGGCAGGAAGGCTCCGAGGGCGGTCCAGCCGGTGACGGCCCACCGGGACGCGGTGCGGGGCAGGTAACGGGAGAAGTCGGCGCTGGTGGTATAGGACAGCGGGCCGGAGGCGGTCAGGGTGGTGCCGGCGATCAGGGCGGCCCACAGGGCGGTGCCGGTGAGCGGCTGGGCCGGGTGGTGGGAAAGGTCGGCGTGCCGGGCCACCGCGACGGCGACGACGGCGAAGACCGCCGTGAGGACCAGGGTGATCGGAAGGTACAGCTTCATGATCATCGCGTGGCCGTAGACGCTGATGGCGAGCGTGAGGACGGCGATCAGCAGGATCACGGCCACCTTGACCCCGGTGTTCGCGGTGATGCCCGCCTCCTCCACGAGGGCGAAGGCGGCGGTCGCGGCGGCGGCCAGGTTCAGGGCGAAGTAGCAGACGGAGACCAGCCAGCCGCCGACGGCGTTGTTGACGCGGTTGCCGAGGACCCCGTACAGCGCCCGGGTGATCACCTCGCTGGGCGCTCCCGCCGCCGGTCCGGAGGTGGCGAGGAGCCCGGTGAGCAGCCAGAAGAGGTTGCCGGCGACGAGCACGGCGACGGCCTGCCCCAGGCTCAGGCCCATCAGGACCAGCGCGCCGCCGATCACGAGGCTCAGGTAGTTGACGTTCGCCGCCGCCCAGACGGCGAACAGGTCGCGGGGGCGGCCGTGGCGTTCGGATTCGGGGATGAGGTCGATGCCGTGGGCTTCGATGCGCCCCGCGCGTTCCGGGGCCGGCCGGGCCGGTTCGGGTGCGGCGCCCCGGAGGGGCTGCGGGTCGGGGTTCGTGGATGCCATGGGGTGCTCCGGTGTGCGTGCGTATCCCGCCTGCTTGCTTATTGGTCGCACACTCAATAGCATCGCCGGTATGTCGTCAAGCGTCCCGCGCAAACGAGTTCGCAAGTCCCCCGACGCCCGTCGGGCGGAGATCGTCGAGGCCGCGACCCAGGTCGCGCTGGCCGAGGGGCTGGAGTGCGTCACGCTCCGGCGGATCGCCGACGAGCTCGCCGTCCGGCCCGGTCTGATCAGCCATTACTTCCCCTCCGTGGAGGATCTGGTGGCGGAGGCCTTCGGCAGCGCCGCGAGCGCCGAGCTGGACCGCCTCGTCCCGGACGGTGTCGGCAACGGTTCCGGCGCCGGAACCGTTGCCGGTGCCGAGCCGCCCACCCGGCGCCTGGCACGGTTCCTCGCCCATACGACGGGGGACGCCTACGACGCCATCAGCCGCCTCTGGATCAACGCGCGCCACCTCAGCCGTTACCGGCCCGTCCTGCGCGACCGGGTCGCCGAGCAGGAGGCCGCCTGGCGCGGGCGCCTGGAAGGGCTCATCCGCGAAGGCGTCGAGCGCGGGGAGTTCCGTACGCCGGACCCGTACGTGACCACCATCCAGATCCTCGTCGTCCTCGACGGGCTCGGGGCTCACGCCAACACCGACACCACCGGGCGTCCCGCAGCGGTCGCCCGGATGGCCGTCACGACGGCGGAGCAGGGGCTCGGGCTGCCACCGGGGGCCCTGGAGCCGGATCTGAACCTCCCCGGCGGCCCGGGCACCGACCGGGAGCCGCCCGCTGCACCCTCCCCCGCCACCCCCGCCTGACCTCCTCCCCTCCCCCAAGGAGTCGCCGTGCGCGCCCGTCTCGTCCTGCTCTCCGCCCGCCTGCTCGACCCCGCCACCGGGCTCTTCCTGCCGCAGACCGCGCTCGCGGCCGGGGAGGACGGCCGGATCCTCGCCCTGGGCGACGACCGGGAGGTCCGGGCCCTGGCCGGGCCCGCGACCACGGTCGTCGACGTCAAGGGGGCCGTGGTCAGCCCCGGACTCACCGACGGCCACCTGCACCCGGTCTCCGGCGCCGAACTCACCCACGGCCTCGACCTGTCGGGCTGCACGGACCTGGACGGCGTACGGCGGGAGCTGGCCGGCCGGGTGCGTTCCCTCGCGCCCGGCGAGTGGCTGTCCGGCTGGGGCCTGGACCCCAACGTCTTCGGGGACGGGCCGGTGGGGACCGCGCCCTTCGAGTCCGTACTCGAGGGGATCCCGGCGTTCCTGCTGCTGTTCGACGCCCACTCGGCGCTGGCCAGCCGCCGCGCCCTCGAACTGGCCGGTGTGGACGGCCCGCGCACCTTCGGCCAGGCTTCCGCCGAGGTGGTCTGCGACGCCGACGGGCGCCCGACGGGCCTGCTCCAGGAGGACGCCGCCTGCGAACTCGTCGAACGGGTCGCACCCCGGCCCACCCGCGAGCAGCGCCGGCAGCGGCTCGCGGCGGCCCTGCGGGCCATGGCCGCCGCCGGTCTGACCGGCGGCCACGCCATGGACGCGAACGGCGAGAGCCTGGAGCTGTACGCGGAGCTCGACGCGGCCGGGGAACTGCCGCTGCGGCTGCGGGTCGCCCCCTGGTGCCAGCCGGGCACCGACGCCGACGGGGTGCGCGCGCTCATCGGGCAGCAGGGCACCGGCGGAGCGCTGTGGCGGGTCGCGGGCGTGAAGCTGTTCATGGACGGGACCATCGACAACGGCACGGCGTGGCTGGAACGCCCCGACGGGCACGGCGAGTCCACCCGCGCCTTCTGGCCGGACCCGGCCGCGTACACCGAGGCCATCGGGCAGCTGCACCGGGCGGGCGTGCCCACCGCCACGCACGCGATCGGCGACGCGGCCGTACGGCACGTGCTCGACTCCGTCGAGAAGGCGCGGGCGGGCGGCGGGCCGGCCGGGGTGCGCCACCGGGTGGAACACATCGAGACCGTCCCGGACGACACCCTGCGCCGCTTCGCCGCCCTGGGCGTCATCGCGTCGATGCAGCCCACCCACTGCTGTGATTTCACCCGCGCCGACCACACCGACAACTGGTCGCGCCGGCTGGGCGAGGAGCGGGCCTCGCGGGCCTGGCGCTGCCGCGACCTGTGGGACTCCGGGGCGACGGTGGTCCTCGGCTCGGACTGGCCGATCGCCCCGTTCCCGCCGCTGGGCGTGATGGCCGGGGCCCGCCACCGCCGGCCGAGCCGGAACCTGACGCTCGCGCCCCACGGTCCGGAGCAGGCGCTGACCGCCCTGGAGGCGCTGCGCGGGATGACCACGGCCGCCGCCTTCGCGGAGGGCGCCGAGCACGAGGCGGGGCGCCTGGCCCCCGGTTTCCGCGCGGACCTCACGGTCTTCGCCGCCGACCCGCTCACTACCCCCGCCGAGGAACTCCCCGACCTTCCCGTACTGCTCACCGTCTCGGACGGACGCCCGACCCACCGCGCCGACGGCGTGTGACCGCGGGCTGAGACCGGGGCCTAAGCGGCCGGGCCGAACCAGCGGGTGAGCGTCTGCGTGAGGCCGGCGCCGCCAGCCCAGCAGACGTACCCGTCGGGGCGGACGAGTATCGCCTCGGCGCCGGCGGCCGCGCCGGGTTCCGCCCGGGCCCGCACCCGGGTGACCCGGTCGTCCCAGGGTGCCGCGTCGGCCAGAGGGGTGTCGGTGAGGACGAGCAGGACGCCGCGCCCGTCGCGCGTCAGGTCGCTGAACCGGACCCGCTTCCCCTCGCCATCACCCTCACCCTCGCCTCCGTCCCCGCCGCCCTCCGCCCCGCCGGCGACGAGGTCGAGGTCGAGGTCGGGCATGCGCAGGCCCAGCAGCGGATGGGCGGCCGCGTCGGGAGACGGGAGGCAGAGGTCGAGCCCGGCCATCACCCCGGCCATGTACCGGTTGGCATCGGGCAGGCGCAGCAGGTCGGTGAGCACGTCGCGCAGCTCGGCGAGCCCGCCGTCGCGCTGCGGCCCCATGACGACGCCCTGGGCCCGGGTGAGGGCGAGCACCCGGGCGGCGACGGGATGCCGCTCGGACTCGTAGGTGTCCAGCAGCTCCTCGCCCACCTCGCCGCGCAGGACGGCGGCGAGCTTCCAGCCCAGGTTGAACGCGTCCTGGACGCCGAGGTTGAGCCCCTGGCCGCCGGCCGGAGAGTGGATGTGGGCGGAGTCCCCGGCGAAGAACACCCGGCCGTGGCGGTAGTGCTCCAGCTGCCTGCTCGCGTCGCTGAACCGGGAGGAGTAGCGGATCTCGGCCACGTCGAGCGCCCCGCCGTGGGTGGCGCGCAGCACTTCGCGGACCTCTTCCGGCGTCACGGGGGCGTCCCGCTCGGCCTCCATGGTCCGTGGGCCGCTGAAGATGAGCTTGTGCAGCCCGCCCGCCAGGGGCGTGATCATGGCGAAGTGGCCCTCGGGCGAAGTGTGGATCCGCGAGCTGATGTGTCCGCCGGAGCTGTCGTCGACGTCGCCGGCGAGCAGTAGGTCGGCGGTGGCCATGCGGAGCGTGGCGGCCTGGCCGGGGAACGCGGCACCGACGATCTTGCGCACACTGCTGTGGGCTCCGTCGCACGCGACGAGGTAGCGGCCCCGCAGCGAGCGCTCGGCGCCGTCCGGCGTGCTCACCGTGACCGTGACGCCGTCGGCGTTCTGCCGCAGGCCGGTCAGCCGGTGCTCCCTGAGCACCCGGCCGCCGAGCCTGGCGAGCCGCTCCTCGAGCACCGCCTCCAGCTGGTCCTGCGGCAGCAGGACGGGGTGCGGGTAGCGGGTGTCCCACGCCGTGTAGTCGAGCGGGACGGGCAGTCCGGCGAAGTGGCCGCCGACCAGTTCGAAGTCGATCGACCGTCCGAGGGCGTCGTCCAGCAGACCGCGCAGCGCGAGCACCTCGGCGGTCCGTGGCTGGATCGCGCCGGCGCGGGACTGGAGGTTGCGGCCGGGCAGCCGGTCCAGCACGACGGCCGGCACACCGGCCAGGGCCAGCTCGGTGGCGAGCGTGAGCCCGGCACCTCCCGCCCCCACCACGATGACATCGGTGACACCGGTGACGTCCGCCGCGCCGGGCGCGGCGGGTGCGTCGAAGACGTGGGTGACCTGCGCGTTCATGGAGCCTCCTCGGAAGATTCCCTCACTCGGTAGAAAACTATACCAGGTGCAAGTTTCCCCTCGGTACCCCCATTGCTATCGTGTGCGCATGGCTGAACAACTTGGGCTGCGGGAACGCAAGAAGCAGCGCACGCGGCAGACGATCTTCGAAGCGGCTTTGCGCCTGTTCCTGAGCCGCGGCTTCGACGAGGTGTCGATCGTGGAGATCGCCGAGGCGGCCGAGGTCTCCAAGCGGACGCTCTTCACCTACTTCCCGACCAAGGAAGACCTCGTCCTGCACGTGTTCGCCGACCACGAGGACGAGTCAGCCCGCGTGGTCCGCGCCCGCCCGGCCGGTACGAGTCCCCTGGCCGCCCTGCACGCGCACGAGCTCGACGCCCTGGCCCGGCGGGACCCGAACACCGGACTCACCTCCGACCCCGAGGCCGTGGCCTTCGCCCGGCTGCTCAGCACGACGGCCAGCCTCAGCGAGCGGCTGCTGCGGTACGCCGAGCGCGGCATCGCGGCCCTCGCGGAGGCGCTGGAGGAGGCCGGCGCCGACGAGCTCACCGCGCGGCTCGCCGCCGTGCAGATCGTCACCGTGCTGCGCACCCTCGCCCACCGCAACAGCGAACAGGTCCAGGCGGGCCGCCCGGCCGACGAGGTCTACCCCGAGGCCGTGGCCGCCGCCGACCGCGCCTTCCGCCTCCTCGGCGAGGGCCTGGCCGACGCCCTGCCCGCCTGACGCCCCGGCCGCCTGACGCCCCGGCCGCCGGTGCGACCGTCGTCAGGAGCTCGCCAGGCCGCGGTCGGGGGCGCTCATGTCACCGGTGGCCGGCGTGCCGTCGGCGAGGCCGTAGCGGAGGTAGACGGTGCCGTTGGGGCTGGCGGCCGGGGGTGCCAGGAGGGTCATGTTGGTGGGGACCGCGCCCGTGTCGAAGACCTTCTTCCCGACGCCGAGGGTGATCGGGTGCACCCAGAGGTCGAGGCGGTCGAAGAGCTTCTCGCGCAGCAGGGACTGTACGAGGTCGAGACTGCCGACGACCTTCACGTGCTCGTGGCGGTCACGGAGTTCACGGACCGCGGCCGCGAGGTCCGGGCCGAGCCGCGTGGATCCGGCCCAGGAGAGGTCCGGCTCCCCGCGGGAGGCGACGTACTTCGGGACACGGTTGAAGAGGTCGGCGATCTCGTTGTCCGGGCCGCCCTTCTGGTGCGGCCAGTAGGCGGCGAAGATGTCGTAGGTCCGCCGGCCGAGAAGGAGGGCGTCCGTGTCCTCATACGCGGCGGCGATCTGCGCGCCGGTGACCTCGTGGAGCAGGGGTGCCTGCCAGCCGCCGAACGGGAACCCCTCCGGGTCCTCGTCGGGGCCGCCGGGAGCCTGCCCGACCAGGTCGAGGGTCGCGAACAGTTCGATGTGGATGAGGCCCATGGTGTGCTCCCGGGGAGTCTCGGGGTCGGTTGTTCCCGTCGCATAGGTAGACCCTCGCGGGGCCGTGGACTCATCGCCACGCCGAACCCGGGTTCCGCCGGACCCGGATTCCGCCGGGGCCGGCGGGCCGGGCGGACCGGCCCCGGCCCGGCTCGCGGCGGACTCGTACGGCCCCCGTGCCCTGGGGGGTGTCCACCGGCATGCGGATCCGGTTCCCGGGGGTTACGTTCGCAGTGACCCCCGCGCGGGATCCGCCCGATCGAGGAGCGCGGGCACGGTGGTGCGCTCCGCCGTCCGGAGAGGACAGACCGATGAAGGGACGACTCGCCTTCGCCGCGCTCGTCGCGGCGGTCGTCGCCGTACTCCCCGCCGCCGCGCCGGCCGGGGCGGTCCCGGCCCAGCCCGGCGGGGACTGTGCGGCGCTCATCAACCTGATCTCCGACCCGAACGTGTCCCTCCGCGAGAAGAAGCAGGCGGGCCGGGACTACGTGAACACCCACACCAGGGACGAGATCATCGAGTGCCGCAACAGCTACCACGGAGGCATCCCGCAGTAACGCGCGGCGGGAGGTGGGCTTCCGGTCAGCGGCCGGTGTGGTCGTTGCCGAGGGCGTCGCGCAGGTCCTGCAGTTCGGTGACGAGGGCCTGGCCGGTCTGGTTGACCGGGGTGAGGCGGTCGATGACGGCGCGGCTGCGGACGGTGTCCTCCGCGTTGATGCGGTCCATGATCTGGGCCAGCGTCGACTTCAGGCGGGCCTGGTGCTGCGCGTGGTGCTGTTCGACCGCGTCGATCAGGAGCCGGCCCTGGCTCTGGGTGACCCGTTCGAAGGCGCTGCGGGCCTGCCTCACGTGTTCGTCGATCATGTCCTTGCGTTCCTGGCGCGCCCTCTGGACCTGGGTCTCGCGGTCCTTGAGGAGGTCGGTGACCTTGGCGATGGCGATGGCCGCCAGGACGGCGGCGCCCGCCGGGACCGCGATGGTGGCGAGGCTGAGGCTGGTCGTGAGCCATACGGCCCCCGCCGCGAGCGGGCTGGCGACGCCCAGGGTGTTCGCCGCCGCCTGGACGACCCCGTACGCCGTCAGGGGCTGGCGGCCGTCCGTCTGCATCGGGAAGTAGCTCGTGTCGAGCGGTTCCGGGGCCACGAGCTGGGAGCCCGTGTCCACCCCGAGGTCCGCGCGCAGCAGCTGCCGGGCGCTCGTGTCGAAGGCCCGCAGTTCGCGCTCCCAGAGGGTGGCCGGGCCGTCCGGCGAGGTCATCCACCGGCTGAACAGCTGGACTTGGAGGACGTCGACCTCGTTGGCGTGCTCGGCGCTCAGGTTGCCGCGGTCGATCAGCGGATCGAGCTGCTGGTGCAGCAGTTCGGCCAGGCCGCCGAACGGGCCCCGGGCCGAGCGGATCCTGCGCTGCAGCTCGCGGCCGAGTTCGGTCCGGATGTGTTCCAGGGAGTTCTCCGCGCCCGCGATCCGGCTGCGCAGGCTGCCCATCTGGACCTCCAGGTCCTCCACGGCCAGCTGGTGGGTGTCGAGCATGTCGGCGAGCTGCCGCTGGCGGCGCCGCATCAGCCAGCGCGCCTCGTCGGCGACCTGGCGCAGGTGCGCGTGGCCCGCGCCGGATTCCATCAGGTCGCGGAGGTGCTCGCGCAGGGTCTCCATGCCGCTGAGCCGCCCGAGGGTCTCACCGTCCTCGCCCTGGGCCTTCTTGAACTCGCCCTCGGCCTCCCAGGCGGCGGAGACCGGCAGGAACCCCTCGCCGATGAACTGCCCGCCGGGGCCGCCGAAGTGGGTGCGCAGATAGGCGTTGTTCGTGGCGAGCACGCTCTTCCAGGCGGCCTGGCCCTGTTCGCGCTGGGTGGCCAGGTCGATCCCGCTGAGGACCCACAGGACCTTCTTGTTCGCGTTGCTCTGCATGTGGTGGGCGTAGAGGTCCCGGATGAGCTGGAGCTCGTTGGCGGTGAGGGCCGAGGTCGCGTGGCTCACGTAGATGAAGCAGTCGGCCTTGGCCCAGGCCTCCCGCATGATGATCTCGTGTTCCTCGATCGGGGACTCCGAGCCGGGCAGGTCGAAGAGTTTGACCGGCAGGCGGGCGTCGGAGAGGAGCACTTCGATCGACTCGACGCGCAGGTTGATGTGTTCGCGGCGGCGGTTGGTGATGTCGCCGTCCACCGCCCCGTACGCGGAGACCACGGCGGGCGGCAGGTCCGTGCCAATGTCCTCCACCCTGCCGCCCGCGAACCGGGCGCGCAGCATCGCCCGGCCCTCCCCGGTCCCGGCGGGCTCGTCTCCGACGGGGATGACCGTGCACGGGCACGCGGTGGTCGGGCGCGCGGACGACGGGAGGACCCCGAGGAACTCCGCCGACGGCATCCCGTCCTCGTCGGTGATGGGGATGTACTCCAGGCCGCCCTGGAGGCCGCTGATCAGGAAGCTCTTGCCGGACGACTGCCGCCCGAGCAGGGCCACGTTGAGCATGGAGGACAGGACACGGGTGCGCAGGGCCTCGATGCGGGCGGCGTCGCCGGCCAGGCCGGCCGCGTCGTCGAGAAGGTCGCGCGCTCCGTCCTCGTCGCATAACCAGCGTTCACAACGGCTCAGCAGGTGCTTGAGTTCGTCCTGGGCTTCCTCTACGGGCATCATGCGGTACTTCTACCGCAGGACGCCGCCGCGCATCAGCGAAACCGGTCAAGCCCGAGGGGGCTTCAGAAGGCGAAGAGCGGATTGCCGTTCAGGGCCGCGGACATCACGCAGGCGTTGGCGAAGGTGTGCTTCCAGGCGACCCGTCCGCCCTGCCAGCTGCCGTCCGCCGTGACCGTGACGGGGTCGAGGTGCTTCGGGCAGGCGCGGCCCGCGTCCGGGGCGGCCAGGAGGCGGTCGAACCGGCCGCCGGTGGCGTTCGCGGCGTCGCAGGCGGCCCTGGGGTCGGGGTGCGTGCCCTCGGCGGTGTAGGCGCAGCTGAGGACGGCCGCCCGCAGGACGGTGCCCGAGGCCGCGTCGTTCCCCCGGGTGACGGTGAGGACCATGGCGGAGGGGGCGGACGGGCTCGCGGGCGCGGCCTGCGCCGCACCCGCGGCCGCGCCGAGGCAGAGGAGGGTGGCGGCGGAAGTGGCGGCCAGACGGTGACGCATGATCACATCCCTTTCGGATCGAAGGCGTTGGATGACCGTGAAGACCGTAGCGACGGCCCGACAGGGTCGAGGCTTTCAGATTCGAAGGGAGGCCGCATGCCGACGATCGGGTTACGGACAGGGGGTTCGGATATCGGAGCGCGCAGGTGGGGGCGCCGCCGTTCCCCGGTGTGCTGGTGGCGGTGGTGCCGGGGCGCCCGCACTGACCGTCCAGGGTGACCGGATCAGTGCGGTGGCGGCCCCGGCGCGACCGCCCCGGCATCAGAACCGGGCCGGCTCCCCGTCCGCGCGGCCGCCGCCGTCCCCGTCCGCGCCGCCCGCGCCGTCCCCGTCCCCGTCGTCCCCGTCCCCGCCTTCCTGCGGCAGGAGTTCGGCGATGATCTCGGTGCCGAGCGCGTACGCCGGGACGCCCGCGGTGATGAGCGCCGTTTCGGCGACGCCGATGAGGTCGGCGATGGCGGCTCCGGCGTGCAGGGCGCCCTGGGCGTGGATCCGGGCGGGGTGCGCCCGGCCGAGGGCCAGCAGCTGCCCGAAGTGGACGAGTTGCTGCACCCGCGCGCCCAGCGGATTGCCGGTCAGCACGATGTGGCGCAGGGCCGCGAGCGCCTCCTCGGTCGGCAGCCGGTCGTACCGCGCCGCCAGGCGCAGCCTGTCCTGCACGCCGCCGGGGACGGTGCCGAGGGTGGAGCGGTACCGGTCGCGGACCGCCTCCGTACGGGTGGTGAGGGTGTCGTCCGTCATGACGCGGCCCGCGCGATCGCTGCGCGCACGGCCTCCTGGGCGCCCGGGGGGAAGTCCACGGCCCCGCCGATCGCCGCGGCGGCGATCTCCGCCTCGGCGCTCTCCTCGATCGCCACCACGAGGTGGGCGGTGGCCGCCGGATCCGGGCCGAACACCAGGAGGCCGTGGTTGGCCAGCAGGACCGCGGCCGTGGTCGGGCGGCGTTCCAGCACCTCGGCGATGCCGCGGACCGAGACGTCCGATCCGCGCGGTCCCCAGGGGACCACGGGGACCTCCTCGGCCTGCCCGAAGCGCAGCATCGGCTCGGTGCGGCAGGGCAGCGGCCGGTGGGCCACCGCGAAGGCGGTCGCGGAGGGCGAATGGGTGTGGATGATCGCGCCCACGTGCGGCCGGGCCGCGTAGACGGCGGTGTGCATGGCGGTGATCTCGGCGCTGACGGAGCGGAGTTCGCCGTCGAGTACGCGGCCGTCGAACGAGACGGTCGCCAGCTGCCCGGGCCGCAGTCCGCGGACGAATCCCGGCGTCAGCAGGAAGTGGTCACCGCCGTCGAGCCTGGCGCTCAGGTTGGCGTGCCCGGAGTGGGACATCACCCCGGCCTCGAAGAGCGCCTCCGCGGCCTCCACCAGCTGCTCGGCCCTCTCGGCCCGTGCGTACGTCTCCCCCATGGGGGCACCTCCCGGTGTCCTGTAGGCGGTGGCCCGTTCGCCCCCGCCGTCCTGCGGACCACTCTTCAACTTGAACTAAGGTTCAAGTCAAGACGAGGGACGAGGGGACGAGGAGGAGGGGCGGGGATGCGGAGCGACGCACGGATGACGATCGGCCGGCTCGCCGGGCTCACCGGGGTGCCGGCGTCGGCCATCCGGTACTGGGAGCGCAACGGGCTGCTGCCCGCGCCGGAGCGGGTGAGCGGGCAGCGGCGCTATCCGCCGGAGGCCGCGGAGCGGATCACGGTGCTGCGCACCTGCCAGCAGGCCGGGCTGACGCTGGTCGAGATCAAGGAGTTCCAGCGGGACCAGCCGCTCAGGGAGGCGATGATCCGCGCCAAGATCGGCGAGATCGAGCAGCGCATGGTCGACCTCGAACACGCGCACCAGCTCCTGACGCACGCCCTCAGGTGCGGGGAGGAGGACATCGTCGTCTGCCCGAAGTTCCGGGAGCAGATGGCCTCCTGGCGGACGGCCGATCCGGCGCCGTGAACGCGGGCGGGGGCCGCGCCGGGTCGGATGACCGGCGCGGCCCCCGCGGGGCGCCGAGGTGCCTACTTCTTGATCTGGTTGAGGCAGAGCACGAACTGCTTGCCGGAGTGGCGGCGGGAGCCCCGGGTCTGCTCGTAGTAGCCCATGTCGGACTTGCCCTGGCAGCGGTTGGTGTCCAGCGTGCCGGAGATGACGTCGACGACCTTGTAGGTGGCGCCGGCGGTGCCGCAGTCGACCACCTGGAGGTCCAGGGTGGCCGCCGAGGTGCCGTTGTTCTTCAGGCAGTCGCCGACCTCGGCGTGGTCGGCGTCGTCCTGGCTGAGGAAGTACCCCACGGCGGCGACGATGAGGACGAGCACGATGCCGATGCCCTTGAGGATCTTCATCGGCCCGATGCCCCCGCTCCGGGCCGGGGGCGCCGGGGGCGCGGCCCACTGCTGCGGGGGCGGCTGCATCTGCGGGTGCGGCTGGTTCGGGTACACCGGCTGCTGCGGCGCCCCGCCGTACGGCGGCTGGGCCTGCGGCGGCGGGTACGCGTACCCGGGCTGCGGCGGCGGGTACCCCTGCGGCTGCTGAGCGTAAGGTCCGGGCTGGCCGTAGGGGCCGGAGCCCTGCTGCGGCGGGTAGGTCATAGGGGAATCCCTCGATGGTCACGCGCTACGTCTGATTGACGTGGGCACGCTATATCAATCGATCACCATCGGCTGAATCCGTCCACTGGCCAGACCTCAATCGCCCCTGGCGGCGGGCTCGTCGTCCCAGTCGGGAGCCGTCGTGGTGCCGGAGAGCCAGTCCCGGCGCAGGACGCCGTACCCGACGGCGTCGTGCACCCGTCCGCCGGCCGCGGGCCAGGCGTCCCGGTAGTGCGCTTCCTTCACGTAGCCCGCGCGCCGGAAGACGCGGCGCATCGCCGCGTTGTCCCGGCGGGTGGTGCCCTCGATCCGCCGGACGTCCGGGAACTGCGTGAACACGTACCCGGTGAGCCAGACCAGGGCCGCTCCCCCGAGGCCCCGCCCCCGGTACTCGGTACGGATCCGCAGGTCGAACAGCGGTGTCGGGTCGCCCAGGTCCATCAGCCGGACGAGCCCGGCCCGTTCGCCGGCCAGGGTGATCCAGAAGACACGGTCGCCCGCACCGTCCCCGACCCACCCCCGCGCCTGCTCCTCGCCGACGACCTCCGAGCCGTGGAACGGCCAGGTGTCACCGCAGAGGAACTCGGCCAACTGCCGCGCGTGGGCGGGCTCGACACGCTCATAGGTGATCTCCACGGCCGCACTCTAGGGCCGGGGTCGCGGGCGGGGAACCGATTTACGACGCGGCTCGGTGTCCCGCGTGCGGCCGGGGTGCGGCGTCCGCAGCACCGGGCTCGGGGTGTGCGGGCGGCCGGACCCACAGGAGGGCCGCCGACAGCAGCGCGGCACCTCCCAGCAGCCAGGGCAGCGGGCCCTTCGGAAGGACACCGGTGATCAACCCGGCCAGGGCGCCGGCCAGTTGCAGGGCGAGGGACTGGACGGACAGCGCCGTCGCCCGTCCCGCGCCGTCGACACGGCGGTGCAGGGCCTCGTTCTCGCTCGGGCCCGCCGAGCCGAGCCCGAGGTAGAGCAGGCCGTAGCCCACGACCGCGAGCACCACGGGAACCGCGCCCGTGAACGCCGAGGTGGCTCCGAGCAGGAACAGCCCGCAGGCGCCGGCGGCGAGGCCGGCCAGGACGGCGCGCTCACCGCCGCCCGCGAGGCGGGCGGTCAGCGGTGCGAGCTGACTGCCGAGACCCGCGCAGACGAACCCGGCGCAGGCCAGGGCGGCGAAGAGCACCGCCCCAGACTCCGGCGCACCCGTGAGGGCGGCCGCGCGGCCCGGCACGAGCAGTTCGACCGCGGCCACGGCGCCGCCCGCGGCCCCCGCGCTGAGGAGCACCCGGCGGACCAGCACGTCACCGCCGCCCAGGCGCAGCCCGGCCGCGACCGTGGCCGGGACGTCCCGGAGCACGTCACGCAGCGCGGCCGCCGGGCGGGGCGGTTCGGGGAGCGCGGTCCACGCGTAGAGCACGAAGGCGATCTCCACCACCGCGCCCAGCAGCAGCGGGACGGACAGGGGCAGCACCAGCCCGGAGGTGGCCTCGCCGAGCCGGGAGCCGAGATCGGGTCCGAGGCCGAGCAGCCAGGGGAGGACGCCGCCGAGCAGGGTGCCGGCCGCGAGCGCGGCGGACGTCGCGGAGGAGCCGCGGGCCAGGCCGGTACGCAGGTCGGCGCCGGGGCCGGCGTGGGCGTGGACGGTGTCGACGTACCAGGCTTCGGCCGGTCCGCTGGACAGTGCGCGGCCGGCACCCATCAGGGCCGCGCCGAGGGCGAGCAGCCAGGGCGTGGTGCCCAGCGCCTGGAGGGTCAGGGCGGCCAGGTCCAGCAGGCCGGCGGCGGCCAGGACGACACGGCGTCCCAGTACGTCGGACAGTCCCCCGGTGGGCAGTTCCAGCGCCGCCGCGGTGAGGGAGTGCGCGGCGAGGAAGCCCGCGATGGCCGCCGTCGTCATCCCGCGCTCGGTGAACAGCAGGATCAGGGGTGCGATGGTCAGGCCCAGCGGCAGCCAGAAGAGCGCGCAGACGGTGACGTAGCGGCGGCGCGCGGCGGGTAGGTCCAGCGGCGGACTGGTCATATCGCACTCTCGGCATCGGACGGTGCGCCGGGGGCCTGGGGAGCGTCGACGGGCCGGGGTGCGGGTGCCAGGGGCAGTCCGGCGGTGAGGAGTACGACCTGCGCGGCGCGCGGGTCCGCCGCGTCACGGGCGGTCAGTTCCTCCAGCTTCCGGTCGAGGGCGTCCCAGAGTTCGGCGAGCGACTCGGGGGTCAGCCGGGGGAGCCGGTCGCTGATCCCGGACGGGCCCACCCACTCCTCCCCCAGCCGCCCGTCGGCGACGTCGGCCTCGTGCCGGACGAGGGAGGTCTCCAGGTGCTCGATCTGGACCCTGCGTGACACGCCGACGTAGGCGCGGCTGGCCGGCGTGGCGCTCATGGCCTCGCCGCTCCATGAGGTCGCGGAGTGCACCGCCTGCCAGCGGCGTTCGCGCCCGTCACGGTGCTCGGCTTCGGCGACGAACGCGTACTTGGCGAGGACACGAAGGTGATAGCTGGTGGAAGCGGACGACTCGGCCGTTCTGACGGCGAGTTCGCTGGCGGTCGCCGGTCCGTGCTGGCGCAGCAGCCCGAGCAGTTTGATGCGCAAGGGGTGGGTGAGGGCCTTCAGGGCCGCGGCGTCGCGCTCGGGATCGAGGACGCGTCTGGGTTCTTCGCTGACCATGACGGCAGGTTAGGACCCCCGCCGACTTTCCAAAAGTATTTTTGCAGAATTTATTTGGGAGTTGGTCGACGCAAGCCCCTGGCGGGGATGGCCGGAGGGTCTGACAGGCTTTGATCATGGACATGCACAGGGTGGTGCTCTATGGGTGCGCGGTGGCCGTCGTCGCGTCGGGGGTCGGGGTGCTCGCGGCGCTCGTCGCGCGGGACGACGGGAACGTGCCTCCTCCGGTGGCCCTGATACGGGCGTGGCGGCGGCCCGTGCCGCCGGTCGCGGCGGGGATGGTGGCCGTCATGGTGGTGCTCGGGGTGGCGCAGAACGTCGTGCCCGGGATGGTCGGCGCGCTGGAGCGGGAACCCGGTGGCGGGTGGTGGCGGGCCGTGACCGCCCTGGGGGTGCAGTCGTCGGGATGGGGCCAGCTCCTGCTCAACCTGGCCGCGCTCGCGGTGGTCGCGCCGGTGGCCGAGCGGCAGTTCGGGGCCTGGCGGACGGTGCTGGTCTTCGCGGTGAGCGGGGTCGCGGCGCAGGCGGTGAGCATGGCCGGCTGGAGCCCGCGCGGGGGCGGCGACTCGGTGGCGATCTGCGGCCTCGTGGGCGCGCTCGCCGCCTGGTACGTGGTGCGCGGTGACGGAGCGCGGCGGGGGGCGGCCCTCCTCGTCCCCGCCGCCGGACTGGTGCTGTGCCTCCTCGCCGACAACCACGGAGTGGGACTGCTCGTGGGCGGCGGGCTGGGTGCGGCCCTGGCCGGCCTCGCCGCCGGGGCACCTGTGGAGGTGCCGCTCCCCCGGATGTCCGTGCTCTTCGACCCCGAGCCCGGCCGGTGGGGCCTGCGGGGCGACCCGTACCTGTGGCGGGCGCTGCGCGACGCCCTGTCCGGGACCGACCTCCCGGCCTCTCCCGAGGCCGTGGCCCACCGCCTGCGGGTGGCGTTCCGCGAGCTCGTCGGGGAGGACCTCTACGAGAGCGCGGCGTCGTCCGTGTACCTGGAGCGGTACGCACAGCCCCACGGCGGCATGTCCAGCGGCTCGGTCTCCCTCGACGCGTGGCGGGAGAGGCTGATGCCGGTGCTGCTGGAGCGCGCCGGGGAGCTGCTGGAGTCCCGGGCGCCGCAGGGGCGCTGACAGCCGTCAGCGCAGGGTCTGGGTGAGTTCGCTCCGGCCCGGGGTGTGGACGACGCGGCCGTGCGCCCCGTTGACGAGGGGCAGGTACGGTGCGACGTGCCCGCATTCGACGTCGGCGATGACGGGCACGCCGAGCGGGCCCAGGGCGTCGAGGACGGCCTCGTGCTGGCTGAGGGAGCGGTTGTCCGGTGCGTAAGTGCGGCCGACGAGCACCGCGTTCGCCCGGTCGAAGAACCCGGCGAGCCGCATGCCGTGCAGGTTGCGGCAGATGGTGAACGCATCGTCGCCCCCCGCCTCCACGTACACGAGGAGCCCGTCGGGCGCCTCGGCGTCGGCGAAGGCCGCGACGTCGAGGTAGGGGGTTCCCGTGAGGTTGCACAGGGTCTCGACGCAGCCGCCGATCAGCCGCCCCTCCGCGATGACGTCGCCGCTCCCGTCGAGCCGGGTCCAGGTCCCCGCGCGGTCGAGGGTGTGCTCGCGTATCCCGGGGAAGGCCGCGAAGTCGTCGAATCCGGGGGCCCGGTGGCGGCCGGGCGGGGTCTGGGTGAAGCCGTGCTCCTGCGGCGCCTCGGCGATGTCCAGCCAGGACCGCAGGCCTTCGGGCACGCGGTAGGGCGTGTCCATCAGGTTGGTCCCGTGGACGGTCGCCGTGCCCGTCAGCAGGGTCAGCGGCGTCAACAGGGTCGACATGTCGGAGTACCCGACGATCCAGGTCGGCTCCGCCTCGCGCAGGCGGGCCCAGTCGAGCAGCGGCAGCAGGTCGATCGCGGTCTCGCCGCCCCACGGCGGTACGACGGCCCGGATGCCCGGGTCGGTCAGCATCGACGTCAGTTCCGCCGCCCGGTCTGCGGCCGGGGCGCTGATGTGCCCGGCGCCGTCCATGCACCGGCCGACGACGACCTCGTAACCCCGGTCCTCCAGGTCGCGGACGGCGACGTCGAGGCGGGGGCGCATCGCCTCCGCGACCCCGCTGGACGGAGAGGTGACGCCGATGCGGTCGCCGGGACGCAGGGGACGTGGATATCGAATGGGCATACGGCGGATTCTGGCACGCGGGGGCGCGCGAAGATCACCGAATTCCGCGGGCCGCGCGCGGCCGGGGCCCGGTCACCCGCCCGCGCCGGCCTCGTCCCTACAGCGTGCGCGCCACCGTCAGGCGGGCGCACTCCGCCACCATGGCGCCCAGGTCGCCGGTGGTGCGCAGGAGGCGGCGCTGGATGCGGGCGCCGTTGCCGTGGGCGAGGAGGTGGGCGAGCCCCTCGCGTACGAGGTCGAGGTCGCCGTGGTCGTCGAGGGCGTCCCGTACGTGCTCCACCAGCACGTCGAGGACCGCTTCGGGAGCGGCGGGGCTCATGTCGCGCGGGTCGAGCAGGGGGCCGTCCAGGCCCGATCGGGCCGCCCGCCAGGCGGCGAGCCGCAGCATGCCGACGCCGACCGGGGCCGGCGGGCGTCCGGCGCGCCTCTCGCGGGCGGCGGTCTCCACCAGCGCGCGGCACAGGGCGGCGAGCAGGACGGGGGTGCCGGGTTCGAGGCAGACGTCGGCGACGCGGATCTCGACGGTGGGGTAGGTGGCGGAGAGGCGGGCGTCGAAGTAGATCATGCCGGTGTCGCGCAGCACCCCGGTGGCGATCATGTCGCGCACCTGCCGGTGGTAGTTCTCCGCGCTGCCGAAGAGTTCGGTGGGGCCGGCGGAGGGCAGGCGGTTCCACACGCGGCTGCGGTAGCCGGCGTACTCGCTGTCCTGGCCCTGCCAGAACGGCGAATTGGCGCTGAGGGCGGTCAGGACCGGCAGCCAGGGCCGGATCCGGTCGAGGACGCCCACGCCCTCGTCGTCCGATGCCACCGAGACGTGGACGTGGCAGCCGCAGGTGAGCTGCTCCCGCGCGGTCAGGCCGAACTGGCGGCTCACCCAGCCGTACCGTTCGCCGGGCATCGTGGACGGCGTCACCGGCAGCGGGGACGTGGCCAGGGCCGCCAGGGCCCCGCCCGCGTCGGCGGCGTGCCGGGCCGCCTCGGCGCGCCAGCGGACGATCTCCTCGGCCAGCTCCCCCATCCCGAGGACGGGCCGGGTGGCGAACTCCACCTGCTCGCACTTGAGCTCCGACTCCAGCGCGCCGGCCGCCGGCCCGTCCTTCCCGTTCCCCTCCCGGGAGGCGGCCGACATCACCGCCGCCGACAGCGCGAGCGGCTCGCCGGTCCGGGGGTCGACCAGCAGCAGTTCCTCCTCGACACCGACGGTGCGCATGTTCGTCATCGCGTCCCTCTCTCATCGGCTCCGTACGGGTGGCGCGCGCCCGGGCCGGCCGCGCACGCGCCGGGTGCAACGATGCCCAGCGACCACGCTCCTGCCCCGCAGGCGGCCGTTCGCCACGCCGCCCGGACGGTTCTCGGCTCCGGCGGACGCGGGCACCCGTGAGGGCCGGGCGCGCGGGATCGCCTTGCCGGACCGCCCCCGCTCGTCGGCGGTCCCGGCCTGCGAGAGGATCATGTGATCGATGAAGGATGACGGAGAGGGGCGGGCTCATGTGCACGCTGAGTTGCGCGGCCAGAGAGGCCATGGTGGCGCGGTTCCTGGCGGAGTACCCGGGGGCAGGGCGGCCCGGCGGCGGTGAACACCCCGCGCTGCGGGGCTGCGAGGAGGTCCCCTGGGCCGAGTTGACCGGATGCACCGCGCAGATACCGGCGCTGCTGCACGGGCTGCTCGACCCGGCCGCCGGCCACGAGGCCCAGCGCGTCCTCACCAACACCCTGATGAGCCACATGCTCCTGCTCGGCCCGGCGACGCCGGCCGCCCTGCCCTTCCTCCTGAGGCTCGCCGTCGAGCCGGAACTCCCGGCGCGCGGGCCCCTGCTCGGCTTCCTGGGCTTCGCCGCCGAACTGAGCCGTCCCGCCAGGCCGGGCGAGGAGGACTTCTGGTTCAGCGGCGACGAGCAGCCGGAGGGCGAACGGTGCAGGGCCGCGTTCGCGGCGAACGCGCACCTGGTGCGCGAGCTGGTCGACGACGCGGGCCTGCCCGACGAGGTGCTCGACTCCGAGCTCCGCGCGGACCTCCGGCTGCTCGCGGGACTGCCGGACCCGGCGGCCGCCTCCCCCACGACGGCGTAGCGGACACCGGGACGGCGCGGATCGGCCGATCGGATGACGCGCGGGTCGGCCGGGTGAGCGGGGAGGAGGGGACGGCGGGGGGACCTGCCGCCCCGGCGGGCCGGAGCACGATGGGGGCATGAACCCGCACGACCGACTGCTGCTCGACGCCGCCGGGGCCGGGGACGCGGACGGGGTGCGCGCCGCGCTCGCCGCCGGCGCCGCTCCCGGGACCCGCGACGAGGACCTCCGCACACCGCTCCTGCTCGCCGCGCTCGGCGACCACGTCGACGTCGCCGAGGTGCTGGTCGCCGCCGGCGCCGACCCCGACGCCGCCGACTCCCGTGAGGACACCGCCTGGCTGGTCACCGGGGTGACCGGCAGCGTCCGCATGATGCGGGCCCTGCTCCCGGCCGGCCCCGACCTGACCCGGCGCAACCGGTTCGGCGGGATCTCCGTCATCCCGGCCGCCGAACGCGGGCACGTCGCCTACGTGCGGGCCGTGCTGGCGGAGACGGACATCGACGTCGACCACGTCAACCGGCTCGGCTGGACCGCACTGCTGGAGGCGGTGATCCTCGGCGACGGCGGCTCCCGCCACGAGGAGGTCGTCCGGCTGCTGCTGGCCGCCGGCGCGGACCCGTGGCTCGCCGACTCCCAGGGCGTGACCGCGTACGAGCACGCGGTGCGACGCGGCTTCGACGGCCTGGCGCTGCTCCTGCGGGCGGCGCAGCAACGCTCCGGCCGTGACGGCCGGGGCACCGGGGGCGCCCGGTGAGCCGCCGGGCGCGGGCGCTGCTCGCCGTCGTGCCGGCCGTCGCCGCCCTGCTGGGCGGCTGCACCACGGCGGGCACCACGGCCGGCACCGCGGCCGGCGGCGCCGAGGGCGGCGCGGGGGCGGGCGCGCCCCGCACCGCCGCCCCGCCCGCGCCGGGCGGGACGCCGCTGCCCGCCGGCCGTCCCACTCCCGAAGGGACCCTCCTCCTCGCCGACTTCGGCGCCGACACCGTCACCTTCGTCGACCCCCGGCACGGTCCGGTCGGCTCCGTCACCGTCGGCGCCGCCCCCTACGGGCTGGCCGTCGGCCCGGACGGGCTGGCCTGGGTGGCCACCGCCGAGGGCGTGGCGGCGGTCGACACCCGCACCCGCGCCCGTGTGGCCCGGATCCCGTACACCACGGCCACCGGGCCGGCCGGCACCGGCGAGTACCGGGGCGGGGGCATGGGCATCGCGCTCTCGCCGGACGGCTCGCGCGCCTACGTCGGGGTCAACGTCCCCGGCGGCCGGGGCGTGCTCGAGGTGGTCGACACCGCCGCCCGGAAGGTCACCGCCACCGTGCCGGTGGGCCGCCGCCCCTTCGACGTGGACGTCGCCCGCGACGGCGGCGAGGTGTACGTGACCGGCCACGACTCGTACGACGTCACGGTGGTCGATGCCGCCACCCTCGCGCCGCGCCGGATCGAGGTGGCCCCGTACGGCACGGAGGGCGGCCTCGGCTCCTGGCTCAAACCGCACTACGCGGTCGTGCGCCCCGGGGACGGCCGGCTGCTGCTGCCCTTCGAGGGGGAGCGGCTGGCGGTGGTGGACCCCCGCAGCGGGGCGGTCTCCGTGGAACGGATGACGGCCGGCACCCACCAGCACGGCACCGCCCTCACCCCCGACGGCCGGCTACTCGTCGTGGGCACCGGCGCCGTGGAGGAGGGCGGGGGCCCCTCCCTCACGGTCAGGTCACCCGGCGGCGAGGAGCGGGTGTACCCGCTGGACGGCCCGCACGAGGACGTGGCGGTCTCCCGCGACGGCCGGACGGCGTACGTCACCGGCGGCTACACCCGGGAGGGCTACTGGAACGGGCTGACCGTCGTCGACCTCGCCGACGGCACCGCCCGCCGTCTCCCCGCCGGCACCCGGCCCCTGGGCATCGCCGTCCTGTAGGCCCTCCCGCCCGAGAGGACCGTCTAGCCTCCCTTGAGCCGGCGGTTGATCTCCTCACCGATGCGGCGGTTGATCTCGGCCAGTTGCTCGGGGGTGTAGGCGGTCAGGTCGCCGAGGTCCGGTGGGCCGGCCTGGGGTTTGTCCTTCTTCTGGTCCTCGCGCCGTTTGAGTTCCTGCTCCTCCGGTGAGCCGGGCGCCGCGAACGCGCAGCGGATCAGTGTGCCGTCAGCGGCCTTGAGGCAGGTCGCCTCGCGGCCCGCGATCTGGCCCCGGCCCTCGACCCGGTAGCGGATGTCCTGTTCGCTGCCGATGGTGGCCGTCCAGGTGGTTCCGCCGGTGGGGACGACCTCGAACACCTGGTCGTCGTTGTAGCAGCAGACGTCCCGGTACTCGGCCTTGATCAGCGCGGTGATCGCCTTCGGCGAGGACCAGGTGGGGTCGAGCCGGTGGACGGTCAGGGGCGCCAGGCCGCCGCCCCGGTGGCGGGCGGGAACCGTCGCGACGGCGACGACCGAGCTGGCCTCGCCCTGCGGGGTGAGGGGGGTGACGTAGACGCTGCGTCCGCTGGAGTCCCCGTAGCGCAGGGTGAATTCCGAGTCGTTGCCCTGGTTCGCCCCGTCCTCCGAGGCGTCCCAGCCGCTGCGGTCGAACCACCAGTCGGAGAAGCTGCCGACGGCGACGGCCGACTCCCGCTGCCGGGCGGCCAGGCTGAGCGGGTAGGACGGGCCCGGGATGCCGTCCGTGTCGGTGGTGATGGTGACCTTGCCCGTCCGGCCGTCGTAGAGCGCGACTCCGGCCGGGCGCTCGGTCACGACCAGGATCCCGGTCTGGCGCTTGAGGGGGACGACGACGATGGGCGTGTCGCCCTGGCAGGTCACGTAGGCGTCGCTCGCCTCGAAGCGGACCCAGCGCTTCTGCTCGGAGATCAGCCGGCCCAGGTTGTGCCCGTACCAGCCGCTGATGCGCGCGTCCGCCACGTCCACGTCGAAGGAACAGCGCTGCTGCGAGCGGCCGGTGCCGCCGAGCGGCACCTCCTGCACGAGGCCGACCTCGTACCCGGACAGCCAGCCGCTGCGTTCGACGAGGGTGGCGAACCGGTCCGAGTCGGGAAGGTAGGTGATGTCGGCGATCTCACCGGTGACGTCGCCCAGGTGCGGGGCGGCCTGCGCCTTGCCGACGAGGTAGGGGGCGCGGGGTGCCAGTGCGGGCACCGGCTCGGTGACGATCTCCGTGGCCTGCATGTAGGACCGGTCCTGGAGGTACGCGCCGTAGACCAGCCAGGCGACGGCGAGCGCGAGGCCGGCGACGACGCCCAGGCAGCCGAGGGTCCCCGCCGCTCCCCCCGCCCCGGTCTTCCCGCGCCGCCTGCGCACCAGCCACCACACCGTCCACACCAGGGCGACGAACGCCCCCGCGAGCAGCGGCAGGGACAGCCAGCCGAAGAGCTTGCGCAGCTCCCACACCAGGACGGTGGAGTAGTACGGCGCGTACAGCGGCGCGCACGCCACCAGCACCACGACACCCACCGGTATGCCGATCCGCAGAGCCCGGGCCATCAGCGCCTCCCCCACCGCTTGGTTCGACCCAATTGTGGTGTGTCCGGGCGTAGTTGTCATGGCCGAATACGAACTGCCCTCGTCGGGCCGTCAGGCCGGCCCTTCGATGGCGACGAGTTCGACCTCGAAGCCGTCCGCGTCCTCCAGGTAGGCGGCGTAGGTCCCCTCCCCACCCGCGTACGGATGGCGGTCGGGGAACATCAGCCTCCAGCCGTGCCGTGGCGCCTCGCGGACCAGGGCGTCCACGGCGAGGTGGTCCTCGACGTGGAACGCCAGGTGGTTCAGCCCGGGCCGGCACCGGTCGTGCTCCCCGGCCGTGAGGGCGGGCGACCGTTCGAAGACCAGGTATGTGGCCCCGAGCCGCCAGCTGCGCCCGTCGCCCCAGCTCTGGAACGGCGCGTAGCCGAGGGCCTCCAGCAGCCACCCGAAGGAGACGACGGCCCGTTCCAGGTCGGGGACCCAGATCTCGACGTGGTGCAGGGCGCCGGGGACGGGCCGGGTCATGCCGGCCCCGCCACGGCGGGGCCGGCCGGGACATCGCGGAGCGCCTGCAACTGGTTCCCCTCGTCGGTGTTCCGGCGGTCCCGCGCAGTCTAGGCTCCCGGGTACGCCGCCCTCGCGGGGGCCTGGCCGCGTGCCCGGTCCGCGACCTGACATCAGGGCCGAAGGGGCGTGGCGCGGCGGGACGGGAGGCGCGAGAGTGGGGGCATGGAACCTCTCGGCCCCGCCCGCACCGACGCCTACCTGCGCCGCCTGGGAGCGGCGCGGCCCGCCCGGCCCACCGCCGGCGCGCTGCGCGAGCTGCACCTGTGCCATCTGCGCGCCGTGCCGTTCGAGAACCTGTCGATCCACCTCGGCGAGGACGTCACGCTCACCGGGGACGCCGTCTTCGACAAGGTCGTGACCGCCGGGCGGGGCGGCATCTGCTACGAACTCAACGGCGCCTTCGCCGCGTTGCTGACCTCACTCGGCCACCGCGTGGAGCTCCTCCAGGGCCGGGTCCACGGGAAGGACGGCGCGCCGGGCATCCCCTACGACCACCTGGCGCTGCGCGTCGACGGGCGCTGGCTCGCGGACGTGGGTTTCGGCGACCACAGCGCGTACCCGCTCGACCTGGACGAGCCGGGTGAGCAGAAGGACCCGGGCGGGGTGTTCCTCGTCCGGCCGGCCGCGGACGACGCGGAGCGCGGCGGTGACGGCGACCTGGAGGTGCTGCGCGACGGGGTGCCCGTGTACCGGCTGGAGACCCGCCCCCGCGTGCTGGCCGACTTCGTGACCGGCGCCTGGTGGCACCGCACCAGCCCGGAGTCCGGGTTCACCAGGGGCCCCGTCTGCTCCCGCCTCACCGCGGACGGCGGCCGGATCACCCTGCGGGACCACACCCTCATCACCACCTCGGCGGACGGCGAGCGCGCGGAGCGGGAGCTGGCGGACGACGAGGAGGTACGGGCCCTCTACCGGGCCGAGTTCGGCATCGTGCTCAACCGCCTGCCGGTGCCACTGCACCCCCGGCCCTGAACCCGCACCCGCCCCCGGTCAGCGGCCCGCGAGTTCCCGTTCGGCGAGGGCGCGGAAGCCGCGGGCGGGGCGGCCGGTGAGGCGTTCGACGGTGTCGGTCACCCGGTCCTCCGCCCCCTCGGCGATCGCCCGGTCCATACCGGCCAGCATCGCGGCGAACTCGGCGGGCATCAGGCGGGCGAGCCGCTCGCGCATCTCCTCGTAGGACAGCGGCCGGTGGCGCACGGGCCGGCCGGTCACCTCGGTGACGACGGCGGCGATGTCCGCGTGGCTCAGGGCCTCGGGCCCCGTGAGGACGAGGTCGGTGCCGGGGGCGTGCGGATCGGTGAGGGCCCGGACGGCGACGGCCGCGATGTCGTCGGCGTCGACGAAGCCGACCCGGCCGTCCCCGGCGGCCGTGACGATGACGCCGTCGTCCCTGATGCCGCGGGCGTGCATGTGGTCGCCGGTGAAGTTCTGCATGAACCACGACGGCCGCAGGACCGCCCATTCGTCGAAGACGCCCGGCAGGGCGGCGTGCACCCGGCCGGTCGCGGGCCCGCCCTCGGGAATGGAGGAGGCGCTCAGGAGCACCGCGCGCCGCGCGCCGCGGGCGCGGGCGCGGCGCAGGAAGGGCAGGACGACGGCCTCGGGGTCGGGGTCCCCGACGGGCGGGATCACATAGAGGCGGTCGACGCCGTCGAGGGCGGGGTCGTGGGTGTCCGGGTCGTACCAGTCGAAGCGGACCGGCTCGGCTCCGGCGACCGGGACTCCCCCGCGGCTCGCCGCCTTGACCGGGTGGCCGGCGGCCGCCAGGAGGGCGGCGGTGCGGCTGCCGGTGGTACCGGTGGCGCCGATGACGAGGGTGGCCGGGGCGGCGGCGGTCATCGGGCGCTCTCCACGAGTACGGCGCCGGGTCCGAGGGCGGCGAGGGGGTTCCAGTAGTCGCGGTAGGCGGTGATGAGGCCGTCGGCGTCGTAGCCGACGACGGCGACGTACGTCATGTCGTACGGGTCCGAGGTGCGCACCAGCCGTCCGGTGGCACGCATCTCGACCACGATGGTCCGGGGGTCGGCGGTCTCGTGGATCCGCAGGTCGGCCTCGGGGAAGTCGTGCAGGTCGATGTGGTCGGGGTAGGGGCGCATGTAGTCGGCGACGGCCTTCCGGCCCTCCAGCCGCCGGGGCCACCCCGGGGGCGCGAACGGGAACTCCATCACCCCGTCCTCGGCCCACAGGCCGACCCAGCCGGCGATGTCCCCGGCGAGCAGCAGCCGCAGGCCGTGGCGGTACAGCTCGGCCGGCGAGGCCGGTACGGCTCCGGGTGCGGCTCCGGCACCGGGTGCGGGTGCGGTTTCGGACATGGGTGTCCCTCCCTCTCGTACGCCTCATAGAATGCGGACCGTGGGTCCGGTTAGAACGATACGGACCCTCGGTCCGTTTTTCAATCGGAGGAACCGCGTGCCCGAACCCGAGCGCAAGACCCGCAAGGACGCCGCCCGCAACCAGCGGGCCGTCCTGGAGGCGGCCGACGCCCTCTTCGCCCGCGCCGAGAGCCCCGAGGACCTGACCATGGCCGGCGTCGCGGCGGCCGCCGGGGTCGGCAAGGGCACGGTCTTCCGCGCCTTCGGCGACCGCGCGGGCCTGCTGCGCGCCCTGTACGAGGCCCGGCTCGAACCCGTCCGGGAGGCCGTCGAGAGCGGCCCGCCCCCGCTGGGCCCCGGAACCCCGCCGCAGGAGCGCGCACCGGCCCTGCTCGACGCCGTCCTGTGCTTCAAGCTCGACAACCGCCGCCTCGCACTCGCCCTGGAGGCGAGCGGCGGCGGCACGCTCTACCAGGCGGAGCACTACGAGCGCTGGCACGCCCTGCTGCGGTCGGTGCTGGCGGGGATCCCGGGGTTCGCCGACCCCGGCTTCACCGCCCACGCCCTGCTCGCGGCCACCCGCGCCGACCTCGTCGAGCGGCTGGCCGGAGCGGAGGGTGTCCCGCGCCAGGAGCTGCGGGCCCGGCTGGCGCGCTACGCGGAGCGGGTCGTGAGGGCCCCGGGCCCGGCGCCGGAGTCGCTGCCCGGCAACACCGCCCGGTAACGGTCCCCAGTAACCGACGGGCGGGCCGGGCGTTGGGTGCGTGTGACACTTGACGATCTGTACACCGACGTCGTGGCCGAGGAAGTCGACGCGGACGCCGGCGCCGGGCCCGAGCGGCTGCCGATGCTCACCTACCGCGAGGCCGTCCTCGCCCTGGCGGTCCTCGGGGCCGTCGCGGAGGGCGAGACCGGCGAGGAGGTACGCACCACCGCGCGCGCCCTGGGCACCCGGCTCGGCATGCGCCTGCCCGCCACCTGAGCCGCCCGGCCTCCCGCGCAGGCGGCGCTCACCCGGGGCCCTATCCTGCGGGGATGATCAAGCCGATTGAACTCGTCATATTCGACTGCGACGGCGTCCTCGTCGACAGCGAACGCATCGCCGCGCGGGTACAGGTCGCCCTCGGGGCCCAGCTGGGCTGGCCGCTCACCGAGGACGAGGTCGTGGACCGGTTCATCGGGCGCTCGCACGCCGCCATCCGGGAACAGGTCGCCGAGCGGCTCGGCGAGGAGACGGCCGCGGTGTGGTCCGAGCGGTTCGAGGAGCTCCACCGCGAGGCCGTGGACGCCGGCCTCACCCCCGTGGACGGGCTGCCGGAGGCCCTCGACGCGCTGGCCCTGCCGACCTGCGTCGCCTCCAGCGGGTCGCACGACAAGATGCGGCACACCCTCGGCCGGACCGGGCTCTACGAGCGGTTCGCCGGCCGCATCTACAGCGCCGGCGAGGTCGCGCGCGGAAAGCCCGCCCCGGACCTGTTCCTGCACGCGGCCCGGAGCATGGGCGTGGACCCGGCGGCCTGCGTCGTGGTCGAGGACAGCCGGCCCGGGGTCCGCGCCGCCCGCGCGGCCGGCATGCGCTCCCTCGGCTACGCGGGCGGCCTGACCCCGGCCGAGCGGCTGGCGGGCCCGGACACCACGGTCTTCCACGACATGCGCGAACTGCCCGCGCTCATCGCCCGCCTGTAGCCGGCGTCAGCCCCGGGGGTGGCCCGGGTGGCCCTGCCAGGGCTGCTGCTGCGGGGGCCACGGAGCCGCCGCCCGGGCGCTGCGGAGCAGGGCGTCGAAGCGGGCGTACAGCTCGTGGGCCTGTTCGGGGGCGGGGGTGAAGGCGATGACGGTGCCGTCGGTGTGCTGGACCGTCACCACGCTCCCGCCGCGCGGCCCGGGCTGGTGCCACACCCCGGCGAGGGCCGTCGCCGGTATCGGGTCCGGTTCACCGCCGGAGCGGCCACCGCCCCGCCCACCGCGCCGCAGTGCCCGCCGGTAGCCCGGGATGAGGAGGGCGGGGAAGGTCACCACGGCGACCAGGAAGAGCGCGACGCCCGCGACGACCCCGCCGACCCACTGCACCAGCGCGATCACGGCCCCGTAACAGAGCGCGACGAGGAACACCACCATCGAGGCGTTGACGGCCGCCTCGGGAGCCCCGTTCTTGCGCAGCAGGGTGAAGACGCCCAGCGAGGCGAGCATCACCAGCAGGGTGACGCATCCGGCCCCCTCGCCGAGGAAGGTGTCGGCGAGGGAGTCCTCGCGCTGGTCCGGCTTGACGGCGTAGCCGTGGTCGTGGAACTGGACGGTGGACCGGCCGCCCGGCGTGGCATTCACGCCCTTGATCGCGTACATGACGATCACGCTAGCGGCAGCCTCCGGCCGCCCTGCCCCGGGGTCCGCTTTCGGCCCAGGTCAGCGACGTGCGGACGCTGCGGCGGGTGCGGTTCCCCCACGGTCGGCCACCCCCGCTCCCGGAGGGCCGGGCGTGAGAACCCGCACATTTTTGTCCCTTTTGACCAAAATCGCTGGATCCTTGTCTGCGGCCCAACCCAGCCCCCGTCCCCAGGAGAGACATGCGACTCGCACACCGCCTGCCCGCGCTGACGGGGGCCGCCGCACTCGGCCTCTGCCTGACCCTGCTGATCCCGGCGGGTCACGCCTCCGGCGCCGAGGCGCCGCCGGCCGCGGCCAAGGGCTTGGGCGAAGTGGTGGCGGCCCCGCAGACGGTGTCCTCCTTCACGGTGCACTTCCCCGCCGCCGCCTACCGGACCACGAACATCGGGCGGGCCGTGGAGCTGATCAACGGGTCGGTGGTGCGTCCCGGAGAGACCTGGAGCTTCAACCGGACGGTCGGCGAGCGCACCCCGGAGAACGGCTTCGTCGACGGCATCATGATCAACGACGGCCGGTACGTGAAGTCGCCCGGCGGCGGCGTCTCCAGCGTGGCCACCGCCCTGTACAACGCCGTGTTCTTCGCCGGCGCCGAATTCGTCGAGCACGGCGCCCACTCCTTCTACATCGAGCGCTACCCCGAGGGCCGCGAGGCCACCGTCGCCTGGGGCACCCTGGACCTGCGCTGGAGGAACGACTCCGGCCATCCCCTCACCATCCGGGCCGAGTCCACCGACACCTCGGTGACGATCACCCTGCTCGGCACGAAGAAGTACGACGCGATACGCGCCACCCAGGGCCCCCGTACCCACGTCACCCCGCCCGCCAAGCGCGAGGCGTCCGGCCCGGACTGCGAGGCGCAGACCCCCCTCGAAGGGTTCGACGTGGCGGTGGACCGCGTGTTCGTCCGGCAGGGCCAAGAGGTCAGGCGGCAGACGTTCCGCACCCACTACACCCCCCGCGACGAGGTCGTCTGCGCCGCCGAACCCTCGCCGAGCCCCTCCCCCACGGCGGCCCCGGCCTCCTCCCCCGCGCCGCGGCCGAGCGGCGGCTGACCGCCCCCGGGAGGGCATGACGCGAATGCTCACCAGGTTGGCCGAAACCCGGACTCCCTGGCGCCCGCCGCACTGACCTAGCCTGCGGTCCGAACCAGGACCGAAACCGGGGGGACCCACGTGACGCGGGAGACCAGGGCGCACGGGCAGGGCAGGGAGGACGCCGGTCTCGACGCGGTGCTCTGGGGGTGCTGCCGCGCCGGGACCGGATGGTTCTGGATGGCCCGCTACACCGCGTGGGACGGCACGGTACGGCGCACCGCGCACGGCTGGCGCGAGACGCGGGACGACGCCACCCGCGCGGGGGCCGCCGCCGCCCGGAACCTGGCGGCCGGGACCCGCGCGCAGGTGTTCCTGCGCCACCGGGCCGCCGAGTACGCCCTGCGGGTGCTGCTGGAGGAGAGCGGGGCCCTGGCCGCGCACCGGCCCGCGCCCCTGTGACGCGGCCGCGTCAGGCGCCCGTCAGACGCCGGACGGGGCCCCCGCACGGGCGATGACCAGGTCGAGCAGGGACAGCAGGCAGTCGCGCGCGTCGGCCCGGGAGCGGGCGTCCAGCAGGAGCACCGGGGTGGCCGGGTCCCGCAGGTGCAGGGCGGCGGCGATCTCCTCGGCGGTGTAGGGCTGCTCGCCGTGGAAGCAGTTCGCGCCGACCACGAAGGGCAGCCCGCGGCTCTCGAAGAAGTCGATCGCCGGGAATCCCCGGTCCAGGCGCCGGGTGTCGACGAGCACGAGCGCCCCCAGGGCCCCGCTGAGCAGGTCGTCCCACATGAACCAGAACCGCTCCTGGCCGGGGGTCCCGAACAGGTAGAGGACGACCCCGGCGTCGGCCAGGGTGATCCGGCCGAAGTCCATGGCGACGGTGGTCAGCGTCTTGGACTCGATGCCGTCGAGGTCGTCGACGCCGACGCCCGCGCTGGTCAGCCGTTCCTCCGTGCGCAGCGGCTCGATCTCGGAGACCGCCTCGACCAGGGTCGTCTTGCCGACTCCGAACCCGCCGGCGATGAGGATCTTGACCGGGGCGGCCCCCCGGGCGTCGGGGGCGTCGGAGGTGTCATATCCGGGCAAGGTTGTCCCTGATTTTCATGAGCAGGTGGACATTGGTGGTCTCGGCGCCCTCCAGGGGCGGCCGGTGGTCGATCAGCCCGCGGTCGGCGAGTTCGCCCAGCAGGAGCGTCATCGGGGTCAGGCGCATGTGCATGCGGGCGGCGATCTCGGCGACCGCCATCCCGCCCGGCGGCGCGCACAGGGCGAGGACGGTCCGCCATTCGGTGGCGAGCCCGGCGTCGTCCTCGTCCGCGGGGACCGCCGCCACGATGGTGGTGTCCATCGTGAGGACGGTCTGCGGGGCGGCGGTCGTCCGGCCGTCGGTGAGCGCGTACAGCCGGGTCCGGCGAGGCCTTCGGCGCTGCGGCTCGTCCGGCATCAGCTGTTCGGCGAGGTGGTGCGCTCGGGGGTGCCGAGCCACTCGCCGAGCGCCTGGGCGGTCCGTACGGCCTCGCCGCCGAGCTCGCCGAGCCGGGCCTTGCGGTTGGTCACCACGATGAGCGTGCTGCCCTCCCCGCACCCGACGACGCAGAGGTAGCGGTCGTCCATCTCCACCAGCTGGCGGATGACGCGGCCGCCGTCGATCTCCCGGGAGATCGCCTTCATGGTGGCGGCGATGCCGGAGGAGGCGGCCGCGATGCGCTCGGCCTGGTCCCGCTCCAGCAGATAGGCGCTGAGCTTGATGCCGTCGTTGGACAGGAGCACGGCTCCCTGGATGCCGGCGATCCTGCTCAGGTTGTTGTCCAGGATGCCGTAGATCATGTCGCTGGCTGTCGTCGTCATGGCTGGTCCGCTCCGAGCTCTTCTTCCACTTTCTTGGTCCCCTCTTCGTAGTCCGCCCAGGCGTCGGCCACCTCTTCGGGGGTCGCCGCGTCCCGGCCGGTCTCCGGCTCCGGGGCGCGCGGGCCGCGCAGTTGCCGGGTGAGATGGGTCTGCGGGACGCGCTCGGGCAGGGCCGGCCGTGCGCCGGCGGCGGTGGCCGTGGCGCGGGTGGGCAGCGCCCGCTTCGGGCCGGGTGCGGGAGCGGTGTCGTCGTGCGCGGGCTCCGGCGCGCTCTCGCGTACGGGTGTGCGTACGGGCGCGGGCGCCGTGGCGGGCCCCGGTTCGCGGACGGGCCTGGGCCCGGGTTCCGTGCGCGCGGCGGCGGGCGTCAGCAGGGAGCCCGGCAGGATCACCACGGCCGCCGTGCCCCCGTACACCGAGCGCCGCAGCGTGACGCGGGCCTGGAGCTGGTCGGCGAGGTGGCCGACGACGAAGAGCCCGAGGCGGTGCGCGTTCTCGGCGAGGACGGAGTAGGGCGGCGCCGAGTGCAGGCGCTCGTTCATGGCCTCGTACCCGGCGGGCGTCACGCGCGGTCCGCGGTCCTCGATCTCGACGGACAGCCCGTCGGCCACGAGTTCGGCACGGACGACCACCTTCGAGCGGGGCGGCGAGAACCGGGTGGCGTTGTCCAGCAGTTCGGCCAGCAGGTGGCTGATCTGGCTGATCGCGTGCGGCCGCACGCTCGCCTCGTCCAGGGCCTGCCGTTCGATGCGGCGGAAGTCCTCGACCTCGGCGGCGGCCTCGCGCAGCAGGTCGGCGACGCGCATGGGGTCGGTGTGCGGGTCGGGGATCTCGCCGCCGGCGAGGATGAGCAGGTTCTCGATCTGGCGCCGCATGCCCACGGTCAGCTGGTCGGACCGCATCAGCTGGCCCAGGAGCGCCTCGTCGTGGCCGAAGGCGTCCTGGAGGTCCTCGGTCAGGCTCAGCTGGCGGCTGACGAGGTTTCCGGTGCGGGAGGCGATGCCCGAGGCGAACAGGCCGAAGCCGTGCCGCTCGGCGGCGAGCTGCCGGTGGCCGTCGACCGAGGCGGCGACCACGCGGGCGAAGGCGTCGGCGATCTGCCCGACCTCGTCCTGGCGTCCGCGCACGGCCGGCAGCGCCTCCTCGTCGACGGCCTCGCCGCGCTGGAGCCGGGCCACCACGTCGGGCAGGGTCTCCTCGGCGATGGCGACCGTACGGCTGTGCAGGCGGCCCAGGCGGCGCAGGACCGAGCGGGTGGTGAGGACGACGACCGCGGTGACCAGCAGCAGGGCGCCGCCGCTGGCCCCGATCAGCCAGAGGACCTCGGCCTCCAGCTCGGAGGCCTTGGCGTCGGCGTCCGCCAGCAGGCTGCGGGCCCGGTCCGTGTTGAGCTCGGCCAGGCGCGGGGCGAAGACGCGGTACGCGGCGGGCCACTCGCCGACGTCGGCCGGCAGCTTCACGCCGGTCGCGGTGTCCTTGTGGTTGGCGATGACCGCGTTCTCGACGCGGAGTTTGGTCTGCCAGGCGTCCGAGCCGGCGAGCTTGTCGTACGCGGCCAGTTCGGCGGGCGGCAGGTACGGCACGATCCAGGTGTCGTAGAGGTAGTGGTGCGTGCTGACGGCGTCGAGGAACTGGGAGAAGCCGGTTGCGGCGAGCTCGCGGGAGGGGCCGGCCAGTGCGAGGGCCGTGTCCTCGCGGGCGACCATCTCGGTGGCCGAGAAGAGGGAGACGGCCGGCTTGCTCTCCTGGGCGAGTTCGGCGTCCTGGGCGTGGCCGAACTCGTCCTGGTAGGCGCGGATGATGTCGTCGATCACGCCGGTGTAGTAGCCGACCACCTGGTCGGCGCTGCCGCTGTGGGCGTCGGCGCGCTTGCGGTACGCGGTGAGCACGTCGAGCCGCCCGCTCACGGTGTCCAGGCGCCCCCCGCCGTCACCGTCACCGCCACCGTCACCGTCCTGCGCCGGGCCGTCACCGCCGCCCGATATGCGGCGGACCACCGCCGCCGCGCGGTCGGTCGCGGCCCTGCGCTCACGCAGGACGTCCTCTTCCACGGGCGAGCCCGCCCAGCGGGCCGCGGTCAGCGCCCGCTCGGCCTGGAGCTCGTTCATCAGCCTGACCAGCGGCACGCCGATCCGCTCGCCGGCCTCCACGTCGGCGCGCAGGTGCTCCGACTGGGCCAGCAGGTGCTGGGCGGTGACGGCGGTCTGGGTACCCATCGCCACGGTGGGGACGACGGCCAGGCACACCAGCATCGTGCGCAGGCGCACGGTGCGGCGGCGCCGGACGGGCGGCGGGCTCGGTGGGCCTTCGGGTGCCATCGCAGACATCGGTCCTCGGGAGCGGCGGAGACGGGCCTGGACGCGGGCATGGGGGAACTGCCGACACGGCCCTGTGGGGTGAGGATGCCGATCATATCCAGCCAGTCCGAATAAACGGAGACCCTACTTCCACACCGCTGTGCGGAGGTCAGCGCAGAGACTCCGCGGGGGGTCGCTCGCGCAGGGCGCCGTAGCCGATGAAGTAGGCGGGGACGCGATTGAGCCAGCGGGAGTTGGTGACGAGTTCCGTCACGCGCTGTGCTCGGCGGGGGTCGCCGAAGGCGGGGCGGCCCGCCAGCAGGGGTTCGATGACCCGGGCGTGGGCGAGCCGCTGGAGGCCCTGGGTCGCCACCGTGGTGGGCCAGCGCCGCAGTTGGACGCGGCGCACGTCGTGCAGTCCCACCGTGCCCTCCCGCAGCGGGCGCACCAGATGGCGGGCCGCGGCCACCGCGTCCTGGACGGCCAGGTTGATGCCGATGCCGAAGACGGGCGACATGGCGTGGGCGGCGTCCCCGATGCACAGCAGGCCCGGGCGGTGCCAGCGGCGCAGCCGGTCGAGCCGTACGTCGAGCAGTTTGACCTCGTCCCAGGAGGTGACGGACCCGGCCCGGCCGGCGAGCCACGGCACGGCGTCCGTGAAGCGGGTCATGAAGCGCTCCAGCCCCTCGGCGCGGCGTTCGGCGTCCGTCCCCTTGGGGATGAGCGCCGCGCACTGCCAGTAGTCGCCCCGGTCGATGAGGGCGGTGAAGAAGCGGTCGCCGAGGCCTCCGAGGAGCCCGCTGGGGTCGTCCTCGTGGCGCGGCAGGCGGAACCACCAGGCGTCCATGGGGCAGGCGAAGCCCTCCAGGCCGAGTTCGGGCAGGGTCCTGGCCAGCGAGCCGCGCCCGTCGCAGGCCACGGTGAGCGTGGCCCGCAGCTCGCCGGTGCGGCCGTCGGCGGTGCGGTGGCGCACGCCCGTGACGCGGCCGTGCTCCATGAGGAAGGAGGTGGCCTCGGTGTCCATGCGCAGCCGGAAGGAGGGTTCCTTGCGCGCCTCGTCGGCGAGGAGGTCGAGGAGGTCCCACTGCGGCACCATCGCGATGTAGTTGTACTTGCCGTGCAGCGCCGCGATGTTCCCCACCGTGACGAGCGACCGGTCGGGCCCGACGGGCAATTGGACGGAGGTAACGCGGCGCTGCGGGAGCCGGGCGAAGCGTTCGGCGAGGCCGATGTCGTCCAGCAGCGACAGGGTCGAGGGGTGGACGGTGTCACCGCGGAAGTCGCGCAGGAAGTCCCCGTGCTTCTCCAGCACCGTGACCTCGACCCCGGCGCGGGCCAGCAACAGCCCCAGCACCATGCCGGCCGGCCCGCCTCCCACCACGCAGCACGTCGTGCGTTCCTGTTCCACAGCGGCACATCCCTTCCCGGGAATTCGGGTGTCCGGCTCCGGGCCGCCGCCCGAGGTGACGACTCACAGGTAGGTGACTAGCATGGTCAGAAGTGGTCCGCCACCGCGCGAGCGGGTGATTCACCTGCGTCGACGCGGACGGACCGGTGACGAGCGGTCCAGCCCATGGGTCCGTGGCTCGAACAGCCACGTTGACGGCGGATACGCCCCCTCCCCGCACGTTTATCGGGTCATGACGAAATCTCCGTGCCGGTCGGCGAAAGGAGGCGGAAACCGCTTGGCGCCGTGTCAGCGCGGCGCAGGGACGAGAAGGGTTCGAAACCATGCAAGCTCTGAGAGTGAAGCGGCTGTTCGCGGCGTCCGCGATCGGCGTCCTGCTGGCCGGCGGCGCCGCCATGGGTGCGGCGGGTACGGCCTCCGCGGCGGTGCCCACGCACGCGGTCACGTACGTCAGCCACGGTGGTGGCTGGGACGATGACGACTGGGGCTACGGCCACGGCCACGGCTGGTACGACGACGATGACGACTGGGGCGGCGGGTACGACGACTGCGGCTGACTGAGGAGCCGTACGCCCACAGGCTGTACGGACCGCCGGGCCGGCGGTCCGTACAGCGGCGTGCGTGCGGGGCGTCCGGGCCGCCGCGCTCGCGGGTCCCGTGGTCCGGGCAGGGTCAGCGGCGCCGGGGGGCCGGGCGGGACGCGGCGTTCGGGCCGTAGCGGTCGTAGTAGTCCTGGAGGAGGCCCGACTCCTCCAGCACGGCGTCGGCCCAGGTGCGGTCGAGGCCGGGGGCCGCGGGGCGGGTGGCCACGGCGCAGGCGCCGGTGAGCATGCCCGCGTAGACGAGGTCGGAGTGCAGGTTGCTGATGCTGTCCGTCTCGTGGAAGTTGACGGGCCGTCCGCCGGCCAGCACCGTGACGTCGACCCCGCCGGGCAGGACGTGGGTGCGTGACGAGGGGCGGGTGACGGGGTCCCCTTCGGCCAGGGCGTCGAGGGCGGGGAGGTCGAACTCGATGTCGCGGCTGCTGACGCTGGCCAGGTGGGCGGGGCGCCGGAAGGCGCGGAACTCGCGGGTGGACAGGCTGGTGCGGCCGGTGACCCCGAAGACGAGCAGCGGTTCGTGCCGGTCGATCAGGGTGGGCAGGTCCCGGTCGGTGACGTAGCCGCTCTCGTGGGCGTCGATGAGCTGGAGGATGTCGGCGTCGTGCACGGCGACCCGCATGCGGCGCTGGGTGAGCAGGGCGGCGATCTGGGCGCCGACGTTGCCGTAGCCGACGACGAGGGCGGGCTGGCCCTCGATCTTCAGCGCGGGCAGCAGTTCCAGGGCCGTGGTCACGGCCTTCTCGGCTATCCAGTACGACTCTATACGTCCCTTCAGGCGGGACTGGGCCACCGAGAACACGGGGAAGGGCAGCTGCGCCTCACGGCCCTGGAGCTTGTAGATCCCGGACATGGTCTGCTCGACCACCCCCGCCCACCGCCCCGCTCCGGCCGCCGGGCGCTCCCCGGCGCGGGCCCGGTCCAGCAGGGCGGGTGCGACGTAGCCGCCGTCGTCCAGGGCCAGGCAGCGCAGGCCCCTGCGGCGGGCGCGTTCGGTGTGCTCGTGCACGGCCGCCGGATCGCCGGCGTCGACGACCCGTACGCCCTGTTCGGCGAGGTGGCCGTGGACGCGGTGGCGCCACTGATAGGCGTAGTCCTTGCGCAGGACCGTCATCGCGTCCAGCGGGGCGCCGAGTTCGGCGAGGCAGCCGACGAGGTGGACGAGGTCGGTCAGGAAGTGACCGGTGACCAGCACCGCGTGGCCGGCGAGGGGCTTGCCGGGGCGCAGGCGGGCGACGGCGGCGCTCATCAGCGGCAGTTCCCCCGCGACGCGGACCAGTTCGTGCGCGGAGAGCGCCTGGCGGTGCCAGACCTCGGCCCAGTGCTCCAGTGAGGCCGGTGAGGGGGTCGTGCCGCTGCCCGAGAGGCGCAGGTTCAGGCGCAGCAGGGGCGATCCGGCGCCGTCGCGGCGCATCTCGGTGGAGACGTACATCGCCGCGTGCAGGCCCGGTTCGAGGCGGGCGGTGAGCTCCCCGCCGGCCTGGGTGAGCACGGCGTCCGGCCCGGCGGCCTCGCACAGGCGGCGGGCCGCGTGGTGCAGGAGGCGAGGGCCGTCCTCGGGGTCGCCGGCCACCTCGACCGCCGTCGCCGCGAAGGAGACCGGGCCGTCGGCGCGGTGGTCCGGGCGCGGGGCGGTCAGGGTATTCGATTCTCGGTCCACAGGAATTCCCATCCGTTTTACCCGGCTCGAATGCACATGAGTTTCCGACAAGGGGTCGCCCGTCGTTTTCCCATGAATTCGGCGGGCTCCGCAGGGTGTCCTGCCGGGTGAAACGGTCAGCAGGGCACAGGAATGAGAATACGGTCATGCCGGAAATGGCCACCGCATTACGGGTCGAACCGACCTCGAATCCCCCTGGAATTCCAGGCCGGTCCCGGCCGCGCGGACCATACTCGAGCGAGCCCGACCCCGACCGAGGAGGAAAACGTGCCCACGGCACAAGACTGGATCGACGCCCTCGCCCTGGAACCGCACGTGGAAGGCGGCTACTTCCGGCGGACCTTCCAGGCGGACCACCGCCCTCCGATCGCGACCCCGGCCGGGGAGCGCTTCACCCTGACGTCGATCCACTATCTGCTCACGCACTGGTCGCCGGTCGGGCACTGGCACCTCAACCGGTCGGACATCCTGCACTTCCACCACCACGGCGACCCGGTCACCTATCACCTGCTGCATCCGGACGGCCGGCACGAGACGGCCGTCCTCGGACAGGACCCGCGGCGGGGCGAGGTGCTCACCCTGGCCGTTCCGGGAGGGGTCTGGAAGGCCTCGCACCTCACCGCCGGGGACCACGGGCTGATCAGCGAGGCCGTCGCGCCGGGGTTCGACTTCGCCGACATGACCCTGGGGCGTCCCGACGAGCTGACGGCGCTGTTCCCGGACCACGAGGAGCTGGTGCGCCGCTACTGCCGCGCCGGGGGTCCGGACGCCCCGGCCGGGTGAGGAGGGGGCGGGCACGGGGGTGCACAGTCGTTTACCCTGAGGGGTGAACAACCGTGCACCCCTTGAGTGCCCGCTCCCTCCCCCCTCTGGAGCAGCATGCCCCCCGCGATATCCGCCACCGGCCGCCCCTCCGCGCACCCCCGGCTCGTCGTCCCCGTCCTCGCCCTCTGCGGCATGGTCGTCGCCGTGATGCAGACCCTCGTGGTCCCGCTGCTGCCGCACGTCCCCGCGCTGACGGGCGCGAGCCCCGGCGCCGCCGGCTGGCTGGTCACCGTCACCCTCCTCACCGGAGCGGTCTTCACACCGGTCCTGGGTCGCGTCGGGGACATGTACGGCAAGCGGCGCGTCCTGCTGGCCTCCCTCGGCGTCCTCACCCTCGGCTGCGTCCTCTGCGCGGTCAGCTCCGACATCGGCGTGCTCATCACCGGCCGGGGCCTGCAGGGCGCCGCCCTCGCGGTCATCCCGCTGGGCATCAGCATCATCCGCGACGAACTGCCCGCCGAGCGGGTGCTGCCCTCGATCGCCCTGATGAGCTCCACGCTCGGCATCGGGGCGGCGATCGGCCTGCCGGTGGCCGCGGTGGTCATGGAGAACTTCGACTGGCACACCATGTTCTGGGCCTCCGCCGCCCTCGGCCTCATCGACCTGGTCCTGGTGCTGCGGATCGTCCCCGAGTCCCCCGTGCGCTCCCCCGGCCGCTTCGACCTGCCGGGCACCCTCGGCCTGGCCGGCTTCCTCGTCGGACTGCTCCTCGCCATCACCCGGGGCGCGGACTGGGGCTGGACCTCCGCGCGCACCCTCGGCCTGCTCGGCGCCTCCGCCGCCGTGGGCCTGCTCTGGGGCCGCTACGAGCTGCGCACCCGCTCCCCCATGGTGGACCTGCGGGTCTCGGCGCGGCCCGCCATGCTGCTGACCAACGTCGCGGCCCTGCTGACCGGCTTCGCCTTCTACGCGAACTCCCTGGTCACCGGCCAGATGGTGCAGGAGCCCACCAGCACCGGGTACGGGCTCGGCGCCTCCCTCGTCGTCAGCGGCCTGTGCCTGCTGCCCGGCGGCCTCGCGATGGTCGCCCTCTCCCCGGTCTCGGCGCGGATCTCCGCCGCGTACGGGCCCCGGACCGCGCTCGCGCTCGCCTCCCTCGTCATGGCCGCCGGCTACGTGGTCCGCTTCTACACCAGCCACAGCCTCTGGCTGATCGTGGCCGGCGCCACCATCGTCTCCTGCGGCACGGCGATCGCGTACTCGGCGCTGCCGGCCCTGGTCATGCGGGCGGTCCCGGTAGGCGAGACGGCCGCCGCCAACGGCCTCAACACCCTGATGCGGTCCGTCGGGCAGGCCTGTTGCAGCGCCGTGGTCGCCGCCGTGCTGGCCCATCTGACGTTCACGGCCGCAGGCCACACCGCCCCGACCCTCCACGCCTACCTGCTGATCTTCCTGATCGCCGGCGGGGCCGCGCTCGCCGCGCTCGCCGCCACGCTGTTCCTGCCGTCGGACCGGCCGCGCGACCGGGGGATGCGGGACGGTACGGTCGCGATGTCAGCGTCCGTGACCGCCGCCCGGGAGAGCGCATGAGCACCACCGACGGATCCGCCCCCGAGCGGACCGCCCACGACACGGGGGAGAAGGGCGCCGCGAGCGGCCGGGACGCCATCGTGCGCGCCGCGCGCCGGGCGTTCACGCTCAAGCCGTACGCCGAGGTCACCATGCGCGGCATCGCCGCCGCGGCAGGGGTGAGCCCGTCGCTGATCGTGAAGCGGTTCGGCAGCAAGGAGGCGCTGTTCAACACGGTCGCCGACTTCGGGGCGGCCGCCGACGCCCTGTTCGCGGCCCCGCCCCCGGAGCTCGGGCGGCACCTGGTCCTGACCATGGTGGACCTGCGGGACCGCTTCGGCGGGGACCCGCTGCTGCGGGTGGTGTTCTCCCTCGGCATCGAGGACGAGCGCACCCTGCTGCGGTCCCGCTTCCGCGAGCAGGTCACCGACCGGCTGGCCGCCGCCCTGCAGGGGCCGGACGCCGCGCTGCGCGCCGAGCTGATCGCCGGCCAGCTGCTGGGGCTCGGCGCCACCCTGAGCCTGCACCGCCCGGACGGCGCGGGCGCGCAGGCCGGCGCGGAGCGGCTGGCCGACCTGTACGCGCCCGGCCTCCAGCGCCTCGTCGACGGGGCCTGACGGCCGCGCCGGACGACCCCGGCGAGCCGGCCGGCCCCGGCGAGCCGGCCGACGTGCGTACGGCGGCTCAGGCCATGTCGAAGCCGGTGACCAGGGTGCGCGGCAGGTAGTCCGTGTCCACCGCCGGCAGCCAGCCGTGCGTCCGGTACGCGAGCGCGGCCAGGGCCAGCGGCAGCAGCGGCAGGAGGGTGCGCGGCCGGGTGACGGGGCCGGGCTGGGCACTGTGGTGCAACAGGAGTGCGGCCAGCCCGGTGTGGAAGGCCTCGCGGTCCCCGGCGGCCACGGCGCGCAGCACCCGCAGCCCCACGGCGTGCGGCCGCTCCAGGAGCCCCTCCCCGCCTTCCCCAGCCGCCCGTACGCCCATCCGCTCCAGCCCGGCGTCGATGGCGGCGAGCTTCGCCCCGTCGCTCGGCGGATAGTCCTGGTCCTCGTCCCCGGTGTCCCCGATGACCTGGGCCATGAACCCCTTGACGAGCTCCGTCGCGGGGTCGCCCGGGGCGTTCCCCTCCCACTCCTGGCGGGCGAAGTGGAAGGCCTCCCCGTTCGACGAGACCCGGTCCGTGAGGATCGCCAGGCAGAACGCGTCGTTCCACTCCCAGGCGGTGACCCCGTCCATGTCGTCGCGCTCACCGCCGGGCCGGTAACTCATCCCGAAGTTCACGTGGTCGAGGAAGACGCTGAAGGAGTCGTACGTGTGGTACGCGGCGTAGGCGACCGCGCCCGCGGCCGCCGCGGCCGCGTCCTTCAGGTAGGCCTCCGCCTGCGGGGTGTCGAGGGCGGGCGCCTCGACGGACAGCGCGCCCAGGTGGTCGAGGAGGTCCTCGGAGAGCGTCTGCCACTCGTACGTGGCCATCGGCCCGCCCCGCGACATCGTGCGGACCTGCGCCCCGAACCGGTCCTCGAAATCCTCCAGGGCCGCCGAAACAGCCGCTTCCTCCACCTGATGACGCTCTATCCGCACCGCACCGCTCCTTGATCACCGACTGGTCCCCCACCCTAGAGCCCGGGTCCGACAACGGCTCGGGACGGGTCCGCGGAAGCGGTGTCAGGGGCCGTGCGGCGGGGGCGGCAGCGGGGGGAGGGCCGGTTCGTCCAACCACGCCGCGCAGAGCCCGTCCGTGGGTTCTGGAGCGTAGCGGGCGGCGTGGGCGGTGAAGGCGGCCGTGGTCACCACCCCGTGGCGGTGCTCCACGGCCCAGTCGCGCAGCATGCGGAAGAAGGCCGCCTCGCCCAGGGCGCAGCGGAGCGCGTGGACGGTCAGGCCCCCGCGCTCGTAGAGCCGGTCGTCGAACATCAGCCTGCGGCCCGGGTCGGACAGGCGCAGGTCCTGCGGCCGGGAAGCGAGGAAACGGTGTGCGGCGGCGGCCAGTTCATGGGCGGTGCGGCCGCCGGAGCGCTCCGACCAGAGCCATTCGGCGTACTTGGCGAAGCCCTCGTTGAGCCAGATGTGCCGCCAGTCGGCGATGGTCACGCTGTTCCCGAACCACTGGTGGGCGAGTTCGTGGGCGATCAGCCGCTCCGAACCCCGGGCACCGTCCACGTGGTTGGCGCCGAAGGCGGCCATGCCCTGGGCCTCCACCGGGACGTCCAGTTCCTCGTCGGCGACGACCACCGTGTACTCGCCGAAGGGGTAGGGCCCGAACAGCTCCTCGAACAGCCGCATCATGGCGGGCTGGCGGGCGAAGTCGTGGGTGAAGCGCGGCAGCAGGTGCGCGGGCACGTGGGCACTCTGGGGGACGGCGCCCGGCCCGGCGCCGTCCAGCGGTACGGCCCGGTACTGGCCGACGGACAGGCCCACCAGGTAGCTGGAGGTGGGCGCGGCCTGCTCGTACACCCAGGTGGTGGTGCTGGCCCCGGTGGTGCGTGTGAGCAGCCGGCCGCCGGCCGCGACGGTGTACGCGGACGGCGTGTTGAGGGAGATGTGGTAGGAGGCCTTGTCGGCGGGCCGGTCGTTGCACGGGTACCAGGAGGGCGCGCCGACCGGCTGGCTGGCCACCAGCGCGCCGTCGGTCAGCTCCTCCCAGCCGATGCCGCCCCACGGGCTGCGGACCGGCTTGGGGTTGCCGGACCAGTGCACCTCCACGGTGAACGCGGCGCCGGCGGGCAGCGGCCGGGCGGGCCGGATCCGCAGCCGGCCCGCCCGGTGGGTGTAGTGCGGGGCGCGGCCGTCGAGCAGGACCCGTCCCAGCCGGAACCCGGCCAGGTTGAGCTGGAACTCGGCGAGCGCGGCCGGGCCGGCGATGGCGCTGATCCGGGCCCGGCCGGTGAGCCGGTTGGGTCCGGGCCGGTACTCCAGGGCGAGTTCGTAGCGGTGCGCGCGGTAGCGCGGGTCGCCGTTCTCCGGGAAGTACGGGTCCGGTGCCGCTGTCTGCTGGCCGCTCACTGCCGTTTCCGCTCCCTGCGCCGTGCTCGTACGGGATACCCGGTGGGGCCGGGGTCGCGGCGTCCCGGGCCGGCGGCCGGCCGGGGGACGCGGGTTCAGGAGCGCCACGCCTCGATCGGGTTGCCCAGCCAGCGGGTGCCGTCGGGGACCGACTCCCCGGCCATCACGAGGGAGGCGGGGCCCACCGTGCCGCGGGCGCCGATCGTGCTCCCGGGCAGGACGATCCCGCCCGGGCCCAGGGTGGCGCCCTCGCGCAGCACCACAGTATCCGTCCGCAGGATCCGGTCGTGGAAGAGATGCGTCTGCAACACGCAGCCCCGGTTGACGCTGACCCCGTCGCCGAGCACCACCAGGTCCGTCTCGGGCAGCCAGTGGCTCTCGCACCAGGTGCCCCGCCCGATGCGGGCGCCGAGGCCGCGCAGCCACAGCGTCAGCAGCGGCGTCCCGGGCACCGATCCGGCCAGCCAGGGCACGGCAAGGACCTCGACGAAGGTGTCGGCGAGCTCGTTGCGCCACACGAAGGCGCTCCACAGCGGGTGCTCGCCGGCCCGGTGCCGGCCCACCAGCACCCATTTGGCGGCCACGGTGACCGTGCAGGCGACCGCCCCGGCGGCCAGGAGCACCACCCCGGACAGCAGGGCGGCCCCCGCGGGCCCCAGCCGGCCGGGCGCCGCCAGCGCGCAGAGCGCCGCGACCGTCAGGACGGCGAGGGCCGCCGAGCAGAACACCGGGACGAGCCGGCAGAGTTCCACCAGGGCGCGCGCCCACAGCAGGCGGGCGGGCGGGTCGTAGGTCCGGCCGCGGTCGGCGGTCGCCGCCGAGCGCGGCAGCCTGACCGGCGGCAGGCCCAGGTAGGAGCCGCCCTTCTTGGCCTTCTTCGGGGTGGCGGACAGGACCCCGACCAATCCGTCGTCGGGGACCCTGCGGCCGGGGGCGGTCATACCGGAGTTGCCGAGGAAGGCACGCCGCCCGATCCGCGACGGCCCGATCCGCACCCAGCCCCCGCCGAGTTCACAGGGCGCCGTCAGGGTGTCGTCGGCGAGGAACGCCCCGTCGCCGACGGTGGTGAGGCTGGGCAGCCCGAGGACGGTGGACACCTCGGCACGGCGGCCGACGCGCATGCCGAGCAGCCGCAGCCAGACGGGCGTGGCCAGGGCGGCGTACAGCGGGAAGAGCGTGTCCCGGGCGAGGTCCATCAGCTGGGTGACGGCCCAGGCCTGCCAGCCGGTGCGGCTGTGCGTGGGATGGCTGCCGGTACGCAGGCCGAGGCTGAGCACCCGTACGCCGGCCAGCACCAGCAGCGCGTACGTGAGCCCGTAGGCGAGCGCCCCGGGCACCACCGCGAGCAGCGCCCCGCGCAGGGCCGGGCCGGCCCCGGCGCCGGCGGGGACGAAGCGGCCCGCCACCAGGAGCGCGGGCAGCGCCGCGAGCAGGGGCAGGGCGGTGAGGGCCACGCCGGTGGCCCCGTACATCGCGCGCCACGCCGGCGGGCGCGGCGGGCGCTGCCGGGGCCAGTCGTGTTTGGCCCGGCCGAGTTTGACGGCGGGGGCCCCGGCCCAGCGCTGGCCGGTCGGGACGTGGCCGACGACGGCGGAGCCGGGGGCCACCTCGGCCCGCTTGCCGACGCGCGCCCCGGGGAAGAGGAGGCTGCGCGTGCCGACGACCGCGCCCGCGCCGACCCGGACCGGGCCGATCACGAGCTGGTCCCCGTCCAGCCAGTGCCCGCAGAGGTCCACCTCGGCCTCCACGGCGCAGCCGCGGCCGAGCCGGAGCATGCCGGTGACCGGGGGCAGGGAGTGCAGGTCGACCTCGAGTCCGACCCGGTTGCCGAGGGCCCGCGCGTAGCGTTCCAGCCAGGTCCCGGTGAGAGAGGTGGCGCCAGCGCACTCGGCGAGCCGTTCGGCGGTCCACAGCCTCAGGTGGACGCGGCCGCCGCGCGGGTGGCGGCCGGGACTCACCCCGCGCAGCAGCAGGCGGGCGCCGCCGGCCGCGATCGCGAGCCGGCCGGGCGGGCTCAGCAGCAGCGCCGCCCCGGCGGCGACGAGCCACCAGGGGGCGGTGGGCGCCCACGGGTAGGGGCCGAGCCGGTGCAGTACGTTGCCCAGGGCGAGCAGCACCACCGTCCGGCGCAGTCCGGCGACGGTGAACAGTGGGAGCAGCAGCAGCGTCTGGAGGACACGGGAGCGGACCGGGACCGGGGTGACGGTCCGGGGCGCCTCGTCCTCCCCCGCCGTTTTCTCCAGCCGCCGGGCCAGCTTGCGCAGGACGGGCTGCTGGTAGACGTCGAGGACGGCGGCGCCGGGATAGCGGACGCGCAGCAGGGTGGCGAGGCGGGCGGCGGCGAGGCTGCCGCCGCCGATGGCGAAGAAGTCGTCGTCGGCGCCGGTGACGGGTACTCCCAGGGCCTCGGTCCACTGTTCGGCGAGCCAGGCCTCGGTGCCGTGCAGGTCCGCCGCGGGCGCCGTGGTCTCCGCTCCGGGCAGGGGCCAGGGCAGGGCGTCGCGGTCCACCTTGCCGGAGGTGCGGGTCGGGAGCGTGTCGACGGGGGCGAGCAGGGGGACGAGGGCGGCGGGCAGTTCGGCGCGCAGCCGGGCGAGGGCGGCCGTGTGGTCCCAGCCCTCCTGGGTGACGAGGTAGCCGACGAGGAGCTGGTTGCCGCCGCGTGCGGTGCGTACGGCGGCGGCCGCGCCGGCGACCGCGGGCAGGGCCTGGAGGGCGGCGTCGACCTCGCCGAGTTCGATGCGCCGTCCGCCGAGTTTGACCTGTTCGTCACCGCGGCCGAGGAAGACCAGGCCTTCCGGTTCCGCGCGGACCAGGTCGCCGCTGCGGTAGGCGCGCGGCCAGCCGAGGGAGCCGAGCGGGGCGTACTTCTCGGCGTCCTTGTCCGGGTCGAGGTAGCGGGCCAGTCCGACGCCGCCGATGACGAGCTGGCCGCTGCCGCCCATCGGCACGGGCTCGTCCGCCTCGTCGACGACGGCGAGCTCCCAGCCGGCCAGCGGCAGGCCGATCCGGACCGGTTCCTCGCCGGTCAGCAGGGAGGCGCAGGCGACGACGGTGGCCTCGGTGGGGCCGTAGGTGTTCCAGACCTCGCGGCCCTCGGTGACCAGACGCCGGCTCAGTTCGGGTGGGCAGGCCTCGCCGCCGAAGATCAGCAGCCGGACCTCGTCGAGGCTCTCGGGCTCCCAGAGCGCGGCCAGGGTGGGGACGGTGGAGACGACGGTGATCTCCTGGTCCACCAGCCAGGGGCCGAGGTCGGCGCCGCCGCGCACCTGCGAACGCGGGACGGGGACGAGGCAGGCGCCGTGGCGCCAGGCCAGCCACATCTCCTCGCAGGAGGCGTCGAAGGCGACGGACAGGCCGGCCATGACCCGGTCGCCGGGGCCGAGGGGCTCGTCGGCGAGGAACAGCGCGGCCTCGGCGTCGACGAAGGCGGCCGCGCTGCGGTGGCTGACGGCGACGCCCTTGGGGCGGCCGGTGGAGCCGGAGGTGAAGATGATCCAGGCGTCGTCCCCGGGCGCCGGAGGCGCGGAGCGGACCCGGCCGTGGGCGCGGGGGCCGGTGAGTTCGATGCCCGGGCCGGCGCCCAGGACGGCCCGGACCCCGGCCTCGGCGAAGACGAGGGCGGCGCGTTCGTCGGGGTCCTCGGCGTCGACGGGTACGTAGGCGGCTCCGGCGGCCAGTACGGCGAGGATGGACGCGTACAGGTCGTTGGTCCCCGACGGCACCCGTACGCCGACGCGGTCGCCGGGCCCGATCCCGCAGGCGGCGAGGACGCGGCGCCTGCGTTCGACCTCGGCGGCCAGGGCCCGGTAGGTCAGGCGGGTGGTGCCGTCGTCCAGGGCGGGTTCGTCGGGGTGGGCGCGTACGGAGGCGACGAAGACGTCGACGAGGGTGCGGGGCGGGGCGGGGGGCCCGGCGGAGAACCGGGCGGATTTGGCGGCGGGCCCGTCGGGGGCGTGCGCGTGTCCGCGCGGCTCGCCGGCCGGTTTTCCGTGCGGGCCTGCGTCGTGTCGTTCCCCGTGGGCGTCGGCCTCGATATCGGTGTCGCTGTTGTCGCTGTCGCCGTTCTCGTTGTCATCGTCGTCGTCGTCGAGCAGATCGAGTTCACCGCGCCCTGGTGTGATTGCCATCGGCCCTCGCGTCTCGTTCCCGGATTCGTCCGGAGCGCCGGTGGGCCCGGGTCTGCCCGGGTTGTTCCGTTCCGGCGCCGAACAACCCATCAGCGTAGTGCGGTGGTGGGGCGATTCCGGTTGAAGCGCCGGGCGTGGCCGGATCAGGCCGCTCTTCGGGTGGTGGCCGGACGTGTCGGCGGGCGGCGGCCGCCCGGTTTCGCGATGCTGGGCCGGGCGCGGCAGCAGGACGGCGGCCGGCCCGCGCGCACGGCGACAAGGAGAACGGCATGCCGACGGACTCGGTCGGACGGTTCCTGGCGGCTCTGGACCCCCGGCAGCGGGAGGCCGTCGAGGACAGGCCGCGCGAGGAGCAGGAGCGGCTCGCGGCGGCCTGGGAGGAAGAGCTGGAGGTGGACGACGAGCTCGACACCCTCGACGAACTGTCCCCGCCCGCCGCCGAGTCGGAGGCGGCCCGCCGGGTCATGGACCGCGAGTCCTGATGTCCGAGGCCTGAGGCCTGAGGCCTGAGGCCTGAGGCCTGAGGCCTGAGGCCTGAGGCCTGGCGCAGGGCCGCCCGGCCCTGCGTCAGGACCGGGCGGCCGTCGGCGGGTTCAGCAGGTGAGGGTGACCTCGTGGACGACGGGCCTGGCCGGCCAGGGGAACGAGGCCACGCCGAAGGCGGCGCGCAGGGTCGAACCGCAGGCGGCGGAGGCGGCGAGGGCACGCACCTCGACCGGCGAGGCGGTGAAGACGACCGGCCGGTCGTGCGCGACGGGCGAGCCGCCGCCGACGACCTCCACGGACAGTGTCGTGAACAGCTGACGGGGAGCGGGGGCCGGGCTGCCCGGGGAGGGCGGCCCCGCGAGGGCGACCGTGCCGTAGAACTCGACGGTGGTGCCGGTGACCTCGGCGCACACCCGGGTGGCCAGACCGGCCTGGAGTCCGGAGCCTCCGCAGGAGGTGACGGTCTCGGCGGGGGCCGCGGGCGCGGCGGCGAGGGCGGGGGTGGCCGTCAGGAGGGCAAGGCCTGCGGCGCAGGTGGCCAGAAGTGCTAAGCGGTTCATCGGAGTTCGCTCCAGGGTCGGGGGCCGCCACCCGGCGGAGTGGCCAAGCGAGGCGTTATGCCATGTGATATTTCACATGGTATTTAACGTGGCGATGACCGGAGGATGAACCGCTCCTACCGGGGCCATGACAACTCCACCCCTCCCCGACCGTACGATTCCAGCCATACACCGAATCGAACGGAGAAAAGAATGCGCAGGCCGGGGCGGGGATTGGGGATCACGGCGCTCGTGCTCCTCATGGCCGGATTCCTTATGCTCGCCGGGGGCGTCCTGGCGCCGCGACTGCTGTACCGGGGCGTACTGAACACCGGGTCCGCCATGGAGCCGGGCTACGCGCAGGGTGCCCGGATGCTGTTCCGGAAGGATCCGGACGAGGTCCGGCGCGGGGACGTGGTCCTGGTGACGGTGAAGGCCTGGGACGACGGCGAGCCCCTGGAGGGCCTGTTGGTCAAGCGGGTGGTGGCCGTCGGCGGCGACACGATCGCGTACGAGCGGGGCGCCCCGCGTCTCACGCTGGGCGGCAAGCCCCTGGACGAGCCGTACGTGAAGGACGGCGCCCCGACGGCGGGCACCTCCGACGCCTTCTCGGTGTCCGTCCCGCGGGGCCACGTCTTCCTGCTGGGCGACAACCGGAACGCCTCCCTCGACTCCCGTCACCACGCGGAGGCGTCGGCAGCCGGGACGATACCGGTCCACGACGTGCTCGGGGTGGCCCTCACGAGGGAGGAGACCACGCGGACCCTCTTCGTCGGCGGCTCGGTGATCATCGTCGGCGCCCTGGCCGTGCTCGCCTCCGTGCCCCTGGGCGTGGCCTGGCTGGTGGTCCGCCGGCGGCGGCCGGCCGCCCCGCAGACCCCGGTCTGGGGAGCCGTCACGGTGGAACCGGCCGGGCCCGCCAACTCCTGATCCGGGCGCATCCGGTCCCGCCTGGGCGGCGTTACGGCCCCCAGCCCGGGTCGCGTCCGCTGAGACCGACCGCCCGGTCCAGCGGGGAGGCGTCGTCCGGTACGGGCACCACGGGCCCGAAGAGGCCCTGCCCGTCGCCGTTCTCCTCGGCGACCGCCAGCAGGAAGGAGTGGGACGCCTCCAGGGCGGCGGCGTCGGGGACGTACTCCTGGCCGGTGGCCCGGGCCAGGTCCCAGCCGTGGACGACGAGTTCGTCCGCCGCCACCGCGGCCGCGACGGCGCCGGGCAGGTCCACCCCGCCCGCGCGGGTCATCCCCGTCCAGGCGGCCGGATCCCGCCAGGCCTCGGCGAGCTCGCCGAGGGCCCTCGGGAGCCGCTCGCGCCAGTCGCCGGGCAGCGGGGGCACGGCCTCACCGGGGGGCGTATCGGTGGTCGGGCCGAGCTCCTTGCGGGCGGCGTCGCGGAAGGCGACGGCCAGGCCCGCGAGGTGGCCCAGCAGATCGCCCACCGTGTAGGCGGGGCAGGGGGTGGGCCCGGCGAGCGCGGCGTCGGGCACGCCGGAGACGAGGCGGGCCACCAGGGCCGCCTGCGGTCCGAGATCGAAGGTCGTGGTGCCGGTCATCTGGGGTTCCCTCCGTGACGAACGGGTCTGAAGGGTAGACCGGCGGCGGGGCCGGAACTCATCGGACATGCCCAAGCCGTCGTCCGGCACCCCCGGCACCCGTGGCACCCCCCCCAGCACCCCCGGCACCTTCGGCACCCCGCGTAGGATGCGGGGCGGGCGGAGCCGTAGCGCAGAGGTCGACGCGCGCGGTCTCCAAAACCGCGAGGACACCGGTTCGAATCCGGCCGGCTCCGCCCGTCCGGCAGCCCCGGGAACGGGAGGCAGCGCACATGCGTCGGAGCCCCGGCCGGCTTCATCCCTCCTGCGGGAACAACGGCTCGGACAGGCGGGTGAGTTCCTCTTCGGTGAGGACGAGGCCGGCCGCGCGGGCCGAATCGGTGATGGAGGCCGGGCGGCTCGCTCCGGGGAGGGGGATGACGGCCGGGGAACGGGCCAGGAGCCAGGCCAGGGCGATCTGCTGCGGGCTGACACCGCGTTCGGCCGCCACGGTGTGGAAGGCGGTGCCCGTGGACGTCGGGCCGGAAGGGCCGTCGAGGGAGCTGCGGGAGATACCGCCGAGGGGGCTCCAGGGCAGGAAGGCCAGGCCCAGTTCGGCGCTCAGCCGCAGCTGGGGTTCGCTGTCGCGGACGGCCGGTGAGTACCGGTTCTGCACGGAGGCGAGCCCGTCGCCGAGGATCTCGTGCGCCTCCCGGATCTGGGCGGTGGTGACGTTGGAGATGCCGGCGGCGCGGATCGTCCCCGCGTCGCGGAGTTCGCGCAGGGCTCCGACGGACTCCGCCCAGGGAACGGACGGGTCCGGCTTGTGCAGCTGGTACAGGCCGATCGCCTCGACGCCCAGGCGGGCGGCGGAGGCCCGGGCGGCGCGCTTGAGGTGGTCGGGGGTGCCGGTGACGGTCCAGCTGCCGTCGCCGGGGCGGCCGCGGCCGCCCTTCGTGGCGATCAGGACGCCCGAGGTGTCGCCTCCGTAGCGGGCCAGGGCGCGGGCGATCAGCCGTTCGTTGTGGCCGGCTTCGCCGGCGTGCCAGTGGTAGCTGTCCGCGGTGTCGATGAGGGTGACGCCGGCGTCGAGGGCGGCGTGGACGGTGGCGACGGCACGGCTCTCGTCCGGGCGGTGCTCGATCGACAGCGGCATGGCGCCCAGGCCGATGGAGCCGACGGGAACGCCCGCGAGGGAGCGCCGGGGGTGGGGGTGCTGCATGGCGGGGTCCTCAGGAGGTGGGGGCTGCGAGGGTTTCGGCGACGGCGTCCGGCAGCCAGTCGGCGGTGTGGGAGAAGGTGAAGCCCAGTGCCTTCGCACGGGAGTTGCTCATGGCGTAGTGACGGTCGAAGGAGAACGGGGACGCCGGCGCGGGCGCGTCGGTCACCCGGTAGCGGGGTTCCCGTCCGGCCACGGCGGCGACGGTCGCGGTGAGGGCCCGTACGTCGAGCGGGCCGTCGGAGCAGGCGTTGAGCGGACCGCTGAAGTCCGTCTCGGTGGCCGCCCATTGCAGGAGGGCCGCCAGTTCCTCGTAGTGGATGAACACCGAGGGCAGTTCCCCGGCGCGCACGTCGACGGGCTCACCCCGCTCGACGCGCCCGGTGTAGTGCGCCAGGCGGCCGGTGAACTCCTGCGCGCCGCCTCCGAGTACGTGGGCGCTGCGGACTGAGGCGAAGGTGAAACCGCCGGCGCGGGTGAGGACGGCCTCCGCCTGGCGCTTGCCCTCGGCGTAGTGGGCCTCCAGATACGCGGCGTCGTGCCAGGGCAGGTCCGGGGTCACCGGCCAGGCGGCCGGGTCCACCGTGTCCTCCGGCACCGGGGTGTGCGCCGGGACGGCCGGCAGCGCGGCGGCGGTGGCCGGGTCGTACACCTCGATGGTGGAGGTCATGACGTACCGGCGGGTGCGGCCGGCGAAGACGCGGGCGGCGATCGCGGCCTGGACCGGGGTGTAGCAGACCTGGTCGACGACCACGTCGAAGGTACGGGGGCCGAGCGCGGCTCGGAGGGCCGCCTCGTCGTCGCGGTCGACGACGAGGTGCTCCACCCCGGCGGGCGGGCGGCCGGAGCCGCGGTTGATCACCGTGACCTGATGTCCGGCGGCCCGCAGCCGCTGGACCAGGAGCTTTCCGAAGTAACGGCTTCCGCCGATGACGCAGATCCTTTGCATGCCCCCACTGTCGGGGCCCGTCGCCATCAGCAGAAGTCGCGTGTTTGTGGGTGGGTGTTAAGAAAAACTGGTGACGGACGGCTGGCCGGAGGTGGCCGGAAGGTCAGGGCTTTCGCGGGGCCGGGGCGGGGGTCTTGCGGACGTGCAGGACGTGGCCGTCCAGGGGCAGCGGACTGTGGCCGTGCAGGTGGAGGCCCACGTCGGCGAGCAGGCGGGCGTAATGCTCGGCGCGGCGTTCGCGGCCGCCTACGTTGCAGAGCATGTGCAGGTCCCAGGCGGTGGCCAGCGAGGGGGAACCATCCGTGGGCAGGAGCCGTTCAACGATCAGCAGGTCGGCGTGGTCGGGCATCGCGCGGGCGCAGTGGCCGAGGATCTCCCGGCAGCGGTCGTCGTCCCAGTCGTGCAGGATGCGGGCGAGGACGTAGACGTCGCCTCCGGCGGGCACGTCGGCGAAGTCGCCCGCGCGGTAGTCGCAGCGCGCCCCGCAGCCCGCGGCGTCGAGCAGGCGGCGGGCCGCGGCGACGGCGTGCGGGCGTTCGAGGAGGACGCCCCGCAGGTTGGGGTGGGCGGTGAGGATCCGGCGCAGGAGTTCCCCGTTGCCTCCGGCGACGTCGACGACCGTGGCGGATGCGGGTGCCTGGGCTGCGGCGGTGAGGGCCGGGTGGTCGGGGAGCGGCCCGAACATGCGTGAGCCGGCGGCCATGGACCGGTCGAAGAGGTCGGCGAGTTCGGGGTCGCGGGCGAAGTGGTCGAAGTGGTTCTCGCCGAAGAGGTGGTCGAAGGCCGCCTGTCCGGTGCGTACGGAGTGGTCGAGTTCGCCGAAGGAACGGTAGAACGGGCCGCCGTACATCAGCGCCAGGGGGCGCATGGTCGCGGGCGCGTCCGCGCGCAGCAGGGCGCCCAGTTCGGTGAGGCGGAATCCTTCCTCCGGGAGGTCCTCCCGGGTCACGGCGCCGAGCATCGCGAGGTAGCTCAGGAGGGTGGCGAGAGCGCGGGGGTGGGTGCCGGTCAGACGGGCGAGGTCCTCGGTACGGCGGGCGGTGCGGGTGTCCATGGCGTCGGGCAGGCTCAGCCGGGCGAAGGAGGCGAGGGCCTGGGTGCTCCAGGCGCCGGTGAGCAGGTGGAGGAGCGTTTCGGCGGGCGGACGGGCGCCGGTGGTGGCGGGGTCGGTCGCGGTGGTGCCGGTTGCGGTGGTGCCTGCTGAGGGGCGGGTGTTCGGCTCGGGGTGGTCCAGGTGGGCGGCGAGGGCGTCGCGGTGGTCGCCGTGCGCGTAGAGCTCAAGGCGCCGGTAGGCACAGGCCGCAGCGGCGGGGGTGGTGAAGTACAGGACGGTGCCGTCCTCGTGCGGGTTGTAGCCGCCACCGTCGGGGCGGGCTCCGTACCTGGCGAGGATCGCGCACAGGCCACGCAGGACCAGGGGGTCCGGGTGGTCGATCTCGAAGGCGAGGTGTGCCTCGTGCCCGTGGGCCCGCTCGTGGGCGGCGATCCGCTCCAGGCCGGAGTGCGGGGGCACCGTCAGGGCGAAGACCTCGACCGCGCGGCGTTCCCCGTCGGCGCCGAGCACCTGCGGGCGCAGGATGCGCACGTCGAGTTCGCCGGGGTCGCGGCGGTGGCGCCGGGCGAGGCGGCCCCGGACGACCACGCTGGGGTGGGACGGGGTGTCCACCGTCAGCCCGCAGTCCGCGAGGCGGGCCCGCAGGCTCTCCTCATCCGGCGGGAAGACGAGCATCCCGGCGTGGGCGAAGTGGCAGTGCCCGGCCAGCGCCCGCAGGTCCGGGCCGCCGATGCCGGGCAGGAGGAGCGGGAGGAGGGAGGCGCTGTCGTGCTCACGGACGAACGCGGCGGCCGCGCGCAGGCGGGCCGTGTCGTCCAGCAGCATCGTTTCGTCGGAGAGCGTCGTCATCATCGTGGGGAGGTCCTCAGGAGCCGGTGGTGTTCAGGGCAGGGCGAGGCGGTGGTGGGGTGGTGGTGCGGTGTGGGCGAGCGGGGCCGGGGCCGGGGGGCGGAGTCGGCTCGGTCAGACGCCGACGTAGTTCTCGGCGAACCAGTCCTGGTGAATGCGCGAGGTGCGCAGCGAGGCGATCCGGGAGCGGCGCAGGCCAGCCTGGAAGAACGATCCGGCATCCGCGTCGGCGTCGGGCGCCGCGTGCAGCAGACGGGTCATCCACCCGGTGAACTCCTGGGCCCGCCAGATGTGGGCCAGGCACCGGTCGGAGTAGGCGTCGAGTCCGCTGGCGTCGCCCCGGGTGAGGGCGCCGGTGAGGGCCTCGGCCAGGATGTCGGCCTCCAGGACCGCGAGGTTGGCGCCCTTCGCGGCGGCCGGGGCGAGCAGGCTCGCCGCGTCGCCGGCGAGGAAGAGCGAGCCGTGCCGCAGCGGCTCGATCACCTCGCAGGTCAGGTCGAAGAGGCCGCGTTCCGCGAACGGGCCCCGGTGCAGCGGTCCGTGGTCCGGCGCGTACATCCGTACGTCGAGTTCGTCCCAGATGCGCTGTTCGGACCAGGCGTCGGCGGGGGTGCCGCGCCGCCACTGGAGGTAGTAGCGCGTCACCTCCGGGGTGCGGGCCATGTGTCCGGCGAAGCCCCGCTCGTGGAGGGCGTAGCCGACGGCGTCGAGGCTGGGCGGGGCCTCGGCGAGGAGGCCGAGCCAGGTCACGCCGTGGTCGTGGTGGTGACGGACGGCGCCTGGGGGCAGGGAGCGGCGGGCCGCACCGTGCCGGCCGTCGCAGCCGGCGACGTAGCGGGCGCTCCAGCGGGAGGGGCGGCCGTCGGGCTCGCGCGCCGAGACGGACGGCCGGGTGCCGTCGGCGTCGTGCACGGAGAGTGCCTCGGTGTCGAAGTGGACGCGTCCGCCGCGGTCGAGGTAGTGGCCCAGGAGGTCCGTGACCAGGTTCTGCTGCGGGTAGACGTAGTGCCGCTCGCCCTGGCCGAGGGCGCCGTAGTCGAGCCGGAAGCGGCCCTCGCCGGTGCGGAACTCGCAGGTGCCGTGCCGGCTGCCGTGGCGGTGCAGGCCGTCGGCGAGGCCGTGCCGTTCCAGGATCCGAGCGGTGGTGGGGGCGAGGAACCCGGCGCGGGCCCGGTTCTCGATGTGGGAACGGGAGGCGCGTTCGAGGATCACGCAGTCGATCCCTGCGGCGAGGAGGAGGTTTCCGAGGAGCAGACCGGCCGGGCCGGCGCCGAGGACGACCACGTCGACTGATGCGCGTAAAGCGCGAGTTGTCTGGCTTTCCGTCATAGCGGGTGAAGCATAAGCACGCGAAGATCAGCGAACCTACGCGAGCCATCCCTTAGCGGTAATAGAGTGACAATCACTCTGGAAGCCTGTGGCCCATGCCGACGGGCCCGAGACCGGTCCCCCACGGCCCGTCGGTAGCGCACGCCGGGCGTGCGGGGACATCACGCGCTCCCGTGTACCCCCTCTGAGCACCGGGGTTGCGGGATCACCGCCCTACGGCCGGGGCACGGAGGCCCCTCCGGTCCGGGCGACGTCTGCGTCGGCGCGTGGATGTGCGGCGGACGACCTCAGCCCGGTACCACTCCCCCTCCCTCACCGCTCCTCCCCGCCCTCCCCCAGCCCGCCGCAGGGGACCGGGACGGCCGGGATGCGAACCCGGACGACCTTCCCGGACGGGACGCGGAACGCCGCCACGCGACCACCGGCCTCACCGACGAGGCAGTTCACGATCAGCAGGCCGCGCCCGCCCTCCGCGTCGGCGCCGACGCCCGCACCGGCCTGTGGGCCCACACACGGCAGGGCAGGGTCCCCATCGGCGACGTCCAGGCACAGCCGGCCGGAGCGGAGACCGACGGTGGCGGTGATGGCGACGGTGACGCGCACACGACGCGATGCGCCGCCCTCACTCCCCGCATGCCGGACGGCGTTCGAGAGGAGTTCCGTGGCGACGAGGAGCAGCACCTCCGCACGTGACGCCGCCACGCCCCAACTCCGGAGCGTGCGGCGCATGGCCGCCCGCAACCGGGGCACCTCCGACGCCGCCAGCTCCAGCACCCAGGCAGCGAGGCGCCAGCCGGGTGGCTGGGCCGGGGTCGCCGGGACGGCCCGGGAGGCGGCGAGGTGCGGGCCGGGCGGCGCGGCCGGGGAAGCGGCAGATGCGGGGCTGGGCATGAGTATTACTCCCAGGGGGAGGGGGCGCTACAGGCAGGGGATGTCACGTGTAACTTCGGCGACCATCCCGACTGCACAGCAGGAGCGCGAGACGTTTACTCAGCTAAGCCGAATGTGTTACACGTGTAACGAAGCTAGCTGGGGCCCTCCATGAGCACAAGGCATTTCGGACATTCATCTGAAACGACTGGATCTTGGGAGGGCTGCCCCGCCCGCCCGGCACCACCCGCACGGACTCCCGTACGCGCCCACAGAAAGCTGGGGGAAATGACGCAACCACCTTCGCCCGCCGCCGACCTCGACCTCGGAACCTGGCCCCCGCCGCCCTTCCGCGTTCCGACCGCACCCCGTGTCGATGAGGACGGCACCCGCCACTTCGACGGCCTGACATACGCGGTCACCCTCGGCTACCGACCCTGCCTCCTCGACGCCCAGGTGCCTGCGGCCGAAGACCCGATCCCGGCCGTCGTGTGGATCCACGGCGGCGGCTGGATCGAGGGCGACCGCCGCTACCCGCCGCCGACCGTGCCGGCCCAGCTGCTCCACGGCACGGTCCTCGGGGCCGGGCTCGCGCTGGTGAGCATCGACTACCGGCACAGCCTGGAAGCACCCTTCCCGGCCCAGCTCCACGACGTGAAGGCCGCCGTCCGCTACGTCCGCCGCTTCGCCGACGAGCTCGGCATCGACCCGGACCGGATCGGCGTCATGGGAGAGTCCGCCGGCGGCCACCTGGCCGCGCTCGCCGGACTCGTACGCCCGGACGCGGGCGACGAGGCCGCCGCGCTGGAGGGCGGTGTCGGCGTCCGGGACCAGGACAGCGACGTGCGGGCCGTCGTCAGCTGGTACCCGGCCACGGACCTCGGGGCACTGCTCACCCGCCCGCTTCCGGTGCCGCCCGCACCGGACGGCACCGTCTTCCCCGACCCGTACGCCTCCCTGCTGGGCGGCACCCCGGACCAGTGGCCGGACCTCGCCCGCGCCGCCAGCCCGGTCACCTACGTGGGCCGAGCCACCCCGCCACCGTTCCTCCTCGTCCACGGGACGGAGGACCGACTGCTCCCGTACAGCCAGAGCGAGGACTTCGCGGAGGCCCTCCAGGAGGCGGGCGGAGAGGTCACACTGAGGCCGGTGGAGGGCGCCGACCACATCTTCCTCGGCGCCCCCAACGTAACGCCGATGGTCACCGAGAGCGTCGCCTTCCTCGCCCGCCACCTGGGCGCCTGAGCCCGGCCGGCGACGGCACGGACGAGGCACGCCGGGTGCGGGGCGCCGATACATCGATGCCCCGCACCCGGCGTACCCGCAAGCGCCACCGCACGTCCTGCGCCCTGCGCCATCTCCGCGATCGCCCCGGGGCCCGCGGAGTTCGACATCGGCATCGGGGGCGGCAGCAAGGGCGTCGGCCACAGGGAACGCCAGGGATGGGTCGTCCTCCGGCCGAACCCGTCGGACAGCCGGTCGTCGCTGATCGCCGTGACCGCCGACGACCTGCTGCCGGTCGCGCGGTAGAAGCGACCTTCACCGAGGCTTGACCGAGCTGATCACAGGTGCGCTCAGGGCCTCCCCCGTCACGACCGCGCACAGGCAGTCCCGGAGCCCAGACCCGGTGGTCCGGCCTGGGATGGCGCCGTTTCAATCGACCGACCGTGACCGGAGGCGAGCGAGATGCCACCAGGGACAGCTGAGCCTTGACGGGCGGCAGAACAGCACCAGCGGCTCAAGGTTTCCAGGCGTTCGGGTCTCGCCCTGACGTGACACCTACGGGCCGGCTGACGAGGTGATCGCGGATCAGGCCGGGCCGGCGGAGTCCGGCACCCCCGCGTAGTCGGGCAGCTCGATGCCGTTGATCGCGCGCCCGATCAGGTCGGTGAACCATTCGCCGGCGAAATCGGGGCGCGGCTCGGCGTCCGGCCCGGGGAGGTCGCGGCTGCGGGCGTTCAAACGGCCGATCTCCTGGTTGGCCTCGACGAACGAGCGCATCCGCGCCTCATAGCGGGCGAACCCGGTGCCGGGATCCCACTCGGCGGAGGCCAGCTCTCCGGCCAGCAGGTAGGCGCCGACCAGTGCCAGCCCGGTGCCCTGCCCGGACATCGGCGACGAGCTGAACGCCGCGTCCCCGAGCAGCCCCACCCGCACGCTCGACCAGCGGTCCATCACCACCTGGGCGACCTGGTCGAGGTAGAAGTCCGGGGCGTCGTCCAGGTGCGCGAGGATGTCCGGGGCCAGCCAGCCCAGGCCCGCCATCCGCTCACGCAGCAGGCGTTTCTGGGCGGCGACGTCCCGGTGGTCGACGTCGAAGTCAGCCGAGGCCGTGTAGAACATGGCCATCGCCCGGGTGGCGTCCTGAATGGGTCGCAGGAGGGCCGAGCGCCCGGACTCCTGGTCCTGGTACTCGAGCAGCCAGCGGTCCAGGCCGAACTCGTTGGGCACACTGTAGAAAGCCAGCACGTGCCCGAGGTGGCGGAGGAACCGCTCGTGCGGCCCGAACACCATCGCCCGCAGCTCCGAGTGCAGCCCATCGGCCCCGACCACCAGGTCGAAGCGCCGCCGGGCGCCGCCGGCGAAGACCACGTCGACGCCGTCCGCGTCCTGGGCCAGCTCGGCGATTCGGTCGCCGAAGATGTACTCGACGCCGTCGCGGGTGTCGTCGTAGAGCAGCCGGGACAGGTCCCCGCGCAGAATCTCGATGTCCGCGATGAACCCGTCGCCACCGTCGTCGTCCGCGCGGAAGGTCTCCAGCACCTGCCCATCCGCGTCCACGGTGTGCGCGCCGGCGGTGTCGGTGCACGCCGCGCGGACCGCCGCGTCCAGCCCCATGCGGCCGATGACATCCTTGGCGACCCCGCGTGCGTCCACCGCCTGCCCGCCGGGACGCAGCTCGTGGGCCCGCTCCACCACGGTCACCTCCGCCCCCCGTCGGCGCAGCCAGTGGGCCAGGGCGGGTCCCGCGATGCTCGCCCCCGCCACCAACACCCTGGGACCGCTCCCCCGCGTGCCCTGCCCGCCCGTCGGGATCGTGCGCTCCTGCGCGGAGTCGTTGACGCCCATCCCTGCCTCCTCCATGCTCTTCGTCCCGCGCTGGAACGTTCCCGGCACAGGCCCACGCGCTGTGGGGTGATTCAGGGTGTGGACTGCGGATCGGCACTGAACTCATCGGTGCGGCCGACATCAGGTCCACGCTCCGGGGAACACCCGGACTCGGCGTGGGCGCGCCTCGGGCCTAGGGTCCGACTACTTCGGCGAGCAGCGGGCGGGGCGGGTCAGCGGATCGTTGGCTGACGCCCAGGGGGCACGCTCGAGCCGTGGCAGCCGGACCGGACGCCGGTACGGGATGGGCGGTGGAGGTGATCGATGCGAGGCCACCTGCACACGGGCCGAGCAACGCCCTGGCCGTCGTAACAGCAGGCACCGACTCCTCTCTGCGGTGACGGACTTCGAGCCCCTGCCACAGGCTCCAGGAGGGGGAGGTAACACGTGTAGCCAGCGCGTCCCGAGGTCCTTCAGACCGCCTGGCCCGACGACTCAGGAGGACCGGCGGTGCACCAGCACGGGCTCTACGCCCCGCACCTGCGGCGGCACACCGCGCTCCACCAGGTCGTGGAGCGCGGCGGCCACCTGCGCGGGCGTGGGGAGATCCAGCCGTACGGAGGTCAGAGGCGGCTCTTGCAGCGCGGACAGCACGAGGTCGTCACACCCGACGATGGCCACGTCCCCCGGAACGGAGACACCGGCGGCGCGCAGGGCGTGCATCAACAGCGCGGCGTACTCGTCGTTGTAGGCGAACACCCCGTCCAGACCCACCTCACGCCAGTTGCCCGCGAGTTCGGCAGCGGATTCATGGGTGAAGGACAGCTCCAGCGCGCTGACGGTGGCCGTGCTGCGGGCGGCAACGCCTTCGGCTCCGGCGAGTCGCGGACGGGCGAAGGTGGCCAGACCGCGCTCCCTCGGCATGATCACGCCGAGGCTGCGGCACCCTCGGGAGAGGAGGTGCAGGGCGGCCATCGCGCCGATGCGCTCCTGATCGAGGTCGATGGTGTAGGCGCCCTGCACCTCGCGGGAGGCGAAGGCCAGAACTCCGCGTACCCCGGCCCGGGTCAGCACGTCCACGGCCTGGCCTGACAGGCCGTCCCCGTCCAGAGCCACGACCGCCACCGGCCGGAGTTCAGCCCACGCCCGGGCGGCACTCACCGGGTCGGGGAACCGCCCGGCGTGCAGCACCAGCACGTAGCCGTGGCGCTCGAGCTCGCTCTCCAGGTCGTCGACCCAGGACGCGACGAGCTGTCCGGCCGCGGACACGGACGCCGGCATGAGCACCAGGTTGCTCCGGCCGGCCCGTAGCGACCTGGCGGCGGCGTGCGGTACGTAGCCGAGCTGCTGGGCGGCCTCCAGCACCCGTGCGCGCGTGGATTCGCTGACCCGGTGGGCCTGGGTGTTGTTGAGGACGAAGGACACGGTCGCCCGCGACACCCCGGCCAGACGCGCCACGTCCGCGCTCGTGACCACGGCCGGCGCCGTTGGCTTCTTCCCCATGGCGTTCCTCGCCCCGCTCTCGCTCCCGGGCCGACTCAGGGTCCGACCGACAGTTTCCTCCCAGGTTACACGCGTTAGTGGCAGCGGGGCTTGACGGCTCCAGGCCGGTGCACACCGTGGATGGGGCGGCCCAGTAGCGCGTGGGGGCACGCGAGACTGCCCTTGTCATGGCGGAGCGCCCGAGGTGCGAGGGGGGCGGCCCCGGGCTGTCAGGGGCCCGGGGCCGGATGGCCGCACCCCTCGCGCGCAGCCCTCCGCAGATTACACGTGTAACCCAGTTTGGAGGAGTCTCCCGGCCGCATTTCATTGATGCCGACTGTCCGGCCCTTCGGCTGTCCGCGCCGGGCCGCCCGTCGGCTACGCAAGCAGCGCACGTGGCCGGCAGCCGATCGTCCGGTCCGTCCTCGAAGGAGACCCAGGCCCGACCGGGTAGTCCCGAACGAGGAAGGTCTGGCGACTGGCCAGGCCGGCCCGGGCGGTTCCGTGTCAGCTGTCGTCGTGGTGTCCGTACTTCCCTCGGATCTCTTCCGGCTTCTCACCCCGGAAAGTGATGTGCCAGTGCATGTGCTTGGACTCCTGGTAGAGGCCCAGGTTCGTGGTCACTGAGCAGGAGCCGTGCTCGCGTTCGACCCGGGCCGCGACCGCGCGGACCACTCTGACGACCTCTGTCAGCAGGCCCTCGTCCGCCGTGCCGAGGTCGGTGAGGGAAGGGACGTGCGCCTTCGGAACGACCACGATGTGCACGGGGTGAGCGGGGTTGGTGTGCTGGAAGGCCAGTACCCGGTCCGTCTCCATCACCCGTTCGACGGGGACCCTGCCGCTGAGGGCCTGGTTGCAGTAGAAGTCGCTGATGCGCGTGTCGGTCGTCACGGGTCGTCCTTTCATCGGGCGGTCAGGCGCAGGTGTCCGTGTAGTCCCCGTCGGTCGGGGGGCGGCCCACGTCCGCGTGGATCCTGACGAGCACCTCGCCCTCGCTCTCGCCCCGGGCCGGGTGGGGCAGGGCGGGAGCGGTCGAGGGGAACAGGGCGGCGATCTGTGCCGCCGCCTTCAGGGCGGCGGGCTCAAGGCCCCGGATCTCGATGGTGATCACATTCGCACTCATGCCGAAGGGGAGTGGGCCCGGGCCCGGACGGTTCCGGTCGCGGGGACGGCTCACCCGAAGGGACGCGTCGTCCTCCCGCACGGCCCGGGGTTCGGGGCGGGTGGCGGGCGGGCCGGAGGGGGCGGGGTCACCCGGGCGGGCGAGCCGGTGCTGGGCCGGCTCCCGCGAATGGCTCAGGATCGGGGTCCTGGCGGGGCGGGGTGCGCGTGGGGTGTCTAGCGTCGCTGGCAAGCACATCGGTTCCCGAGGCGTGTGGAGACGACGATGTCCCGTAGAGGGCGGTGGATGGCCGGTGCCTGCGCGAGTGTGGCCGCGGTGGCGCTGCTCGCCACCACGGCCCCGGTACCGGCGCCGGTGCCGCGAGGGGCGGGCGGGGGTCAGGGTGGTCCGGGTGTCGCCGTGGGGGCCTATCTGCACTATGGCTCGCCTGGTGTCGACCGGATGCAGGGGCTGTCGCGCTGGCTCGGGGGGACCGAGCTGCGGGCCGGGCACACCTATCTGCCCGGGGACACCTGGGCGAACATCGAGGGTGCGCCCGATTCCCTGCGCAGTTGGGCGCGGTGGCGCAAGGAGCGGCGGGACCGGCTGTTCGTCCTGAACGTGCCCATGTTCGAGGGCAACGAGGCCGACGTCCCCGACGACCGGGTCGCCGAGCTGATCCGCTCCGGCGCCCGGGGGGAGTACGACGGGCACTTCCGGCGGCTGGCGCAGCGCCTGGTGGGCCTGGGGGTGCCGGACACCGTGATCGTGCTCGGCTGGGAGATGAACGGCTTCAACTACACCCACCGGTGCAAGCCGGACCCCGAGAACTGGAAGCGGTACTGGCGGCGTGTCGTGAGCGCCATGCGCTCGGTGGAGGGGCAGCGGTTCCGCTTCGACTTCGCCCCCAACCGCGGTCCGGACGCGATCGGTTGGACCAGCTGTTATCCCGGGGACGACGTGGTCGACGTCATCGGTATGGACTCGTACGACCAGCCTCCGGGGGACTCCTTCGACGAGATGGTCGACCAGCCCTACGGGCTGCGCCGGCACGTCGAGTTCGCGAAGGCGCACCACAAGCGGATCTCGTACCCGGAGTGGGGGCTGTTCCGCAACGGTGACAACCCCGAGTACATGCGGCGGATGCTGGCGTGGATCGCCGAGAACAGGCCGCTGTACCACAGCATCACCGACTACTGCCCGCACGGGGTGTGGCAGTGCGGGGAGAACCCGCGTTCCGCCCGCGTGTTCCGGGAGTTCCTGTCCACCAACCGCAAGGGGCGTCCCGCTCCGCGGCCGTGACGGCTCCGGCGGGCGGGGGTCGCCGGCGTCCTCCGTGAGGGCGGGGCGCGTGTGCGGGGGGATGCCGTCCCAGCCCGGCCTCGGCTTCGCGGCGGGCTGGACGAAGATGAGGCCGGCCGCCGCCTGATTCCGGTGCGGGGACGGCCTTTTCGCGTTTTCCGGCCTGTGTGCGCACCGGGCCCTACCAGGGGTCGTGCCCTTGTCGCGCCGTGCCGCGCTGCGCCGCGCGGGATGCGGATCCGACGGCGGATTGGTCGGACAAAGTGAAGGAATATGATCTCCTATCGCTTTGCCCAACCGAGATATTTCACGCCGTGTCCGACACCGCGCGCATGAACGTTTCGTGCAAAATGGGCGGTCGTCGGGATCCGTAACGCAGTATCTGAATGCGGAGGTATCACGATTGCCTAAAACAAAAAAACGCCGGGAGAGCCATCGCTCTCCGGCCCTGTTCCTCACAGTCTCCGTAACCGCTGCACTGTTCACCCCCGCCGCCCCCGCCCAGGCCGCATCCCTCTACGGGATAAAGGCCGTCGCCGTCGCCGCCTCCAAGAAAGGCGCCCCTTACGTCTACGGCGCCACCGGGCCCAGTGAATTCGACTGTTCGGGCCTCACCCGCTACGCCTTCCGCGCGGCCGGCCGGGACCTCCCCCGCACCGCGGAAGCCCAGTACGAGAGCACCGACCACATCTCGCGCACCCAACGCGCACCAGGGGACCTGGTCTTCTTCCCCACCGGGGGAACCATGAGCCACGTCGGCATCTACGCGGGCCACGACGAGATCTGGCACGCTCCCCGACCCGGCACCCGGGTAAGGCTCGAACGGATCTGGACGGGCGCCGCCCGCTATAGCCGGGCCAATTAGCGAGCCCGGACCGATCCCCGCAAATCCCCTCGCACAATACCCGCGCGCCGGAAAATCAATCGGCGCCACAGCCGCGGGCAACAGCGACCGAAAACGGAAATATCGACTTACGGAGAACCCCGTACGGGAGGGCGTCCGGCGGTCGAGGCACCGTCGCGCACCCTTCGACGCGGGACCGATTCCGCATCGCCCGTCGACGAATGGGCCGATGGATCAATGAATCAGGGGATTGATCGATGAATGAATGGGTAAGGGCTCGGGCCGCCGTCCCGCCGGGGTTACGGAGCCGGGCGCCTTCGGCGCGACACGCCGGTGGTCAGGTGAATACCCGGCACACGGCCCTCGGAGGCGGTGTGATCCAGGTTCGACGTCCGTCATCGACCTTGGAGTGACATGCGTATTCGAACTGCGTTCGCCGCGACCGTGCTGGCCGCCGTCGGCATCCTCGGCGCCACGGGTTCCGCCGTTGCCGACGCCAACGCCAGCGGTGCCGCCATCGGCTCCCCGGGCGTGCTGTCCGGCAACGTCGTCCAGGTGCCGATCCACATCCCGATCAACGTGTGCGGCAACACGATCAACGTGGTCGGCCTGCTCAACCCGGCGGCCGGCAACACCTGCATCAACACCTGATCCGCCCGCGGCCCTCGCGGCCGCACCGACGGTCCCCCTGCCCCGCCCGTTCCACGGGCGGGGCAGGGGCCGTTGTCAGTGGTCGTGGCTAGGCTGGCCGGATGACCGATATGGAGATCGTCGCCGAACGGGGCGCGTGGCGCAGCGGGTTCGAGGAGCGCTTGCTGACCGCCTACCGGGGGGTGGGGTGTTCGGAGCCCGTGGCCCGGGCGCTGCTGGAGCGAGCCGTGCGGGGGATCGACGACTGGACGCTGGCCACGGACGGCACCGGTTGGATAGCCGTGGGGGTGGGTGAGGACAACGGTGTGACCGTGGGCCGGATCCACGATCTGACGGTGGCCGGGCCGCAGGGCCGCGCATGGGCCGAGCGGTGGTGCGCGGAGCGGGGTGCGCGGCGGGTGCAGGTGCGGCTGACCGGCGGGCCGGGGGTTTTCGCCGACTACCCGGTGCGGGGGCAGAACCGGATGCGCGTGGTGGCCGGGCGGCCGGAGCTGCCGCCGGGGCTGACGGTGCGCCGGCTGCGTGAGGAGGAGTACCCGCGGTGGTACGCCCGTGAGGAGGCCGCGTACATCGCGGACATCGTCCGGGCCGGCGCCCTGACGGCTCGGGAGGCCAAGGAGAAGTCCGACCGGGACTTCGCCGAGCACCTCCCCCAGGGCTTCCTGACGCCGGGGCACGCCTTCTACGCGATGGAGGCCGGCGGCCTGGTCGTCGGTACGGGCTGGGTCAACCACGGCTTCCTGCCGGGGGTCACCTTCGGGTTCTCCCTCGAGGTGCACGAGGAGCACCGGGGCAAGGGCTACGGGCGGGCCGCGATGGCCGTCGGCGAGTGGGCCACCCGGCAGGGCGGCGACGAGGCGCTGATGTTCAACGTCTTCGGCGGCAACGAGGTCGCGATGGGCCTGTACGACAGCACCGGCTTCGCCGTCGTGGACGAGTTCCGCTCCATGGATCTCTGAGCCGCGGGCCGAAGGCCCGGGCCCGGCCCGCCACCCGCGCCCCGGCCCGGCAAACGCCCCGGGGCCGGCGGACTCCCGTGCCCCGGCCCGCTATTCGGGCCGGCCCGCTCCGCCCGAGGTGCCCGGTGCGGGCCGGGCGAGCAGGGAGTTGCGGTAGGAGTAGCCGAAGTAGATGACGAGGCCGATCAGGAACCAGACGACGAAGCGGATCCACGTCTCGACGCGCAGGTAGGTGATGAGCCAGATCGAGGCGATGACGCCGACGGCCGGCAGGACGGGCATCAGCGGGGTGCGGAAGGTGCGGGGCAGGTCGGGGCGCCGGTAGCGGAGCACGATGACCGAGGTGCACACGACCGCGAAGGCGAGCAGGATGCCGATGTTGGTGAGTTCGGCGGCCTCGCCGATCGGTACGAAGCCGGCGATGACCGCCGAGGCCACGCCCACGATCCAGGTGACCCGGGTGGGGACGTGGCGGGTCGGGTGCGTCTTGGCGAACCAGCGGGGCAGGAGACCGTCGCGGCTCATGGAGAACCAGACGCGGGTCACGCCGAGCATGAACGTGAACATCACCGTGAGGATGCCGATGATCGCGCCGACGGCGATGACGTCGGCGACGACGGGCAGCCCGGCCGCCTTGAAGGCGCTGGAGAAGCCGCTCTCCGGGTCGATGTCGGTGTACTTCTGCATGCCCGTCAGGACCAGGCAGGCGAGGACGTACAGCACCATGGCGATGGCGAGGGAGTAGATGATCGCGCGGGGCATGTGCCGCTGGGCGTCCTTGGACTCCTCCGCCGCCGTGCTCATCGCGTCGTAGCCGAAGACGGCGAAGAAGACGGTGGCCGCGCCGGTGAAGGCGCCGCCCACCCCGAAGGGGAAGAAGGGGGTGTAGTTGCCGGTCTTGATGTGGAAGAAGCCGACGACGATGACCAGCAGCACCACCAGCACTTTCAGGCCGACCACGACCGTCTCGAAGCGGGCCGCGTTCTTGATGCCGAGGGTGAGCAGGTAGGCGGTGAACAGGCACAGGACGGCCGCGATGAGGTCGAAGCGGTGTCCTTCTCCGGTGCCGGGGGCGCCCAGCATCCAGGTGGGCAGGGAGGCGCCGGTCTCCTCCAGGAGGAAGTTGAAGTATCCGGAGATGCCGATGGCGACCACCGCCACGATGGCCGTGTATTCCAGCAGCAGGTCCCATCCGATGAACCAGCCCGCCACTTCGCCGAGGACGGCGTACCCGTAGGTGTAGGCGGAGCCGGCCTTGGGGATCAGGCCGGCGAACTCCGCGTAGGAGAACGCGGCGGCGGCGCTGGCGATGCCGGCGATGAGGAAGGAGAGGAGCACGGCCGGTCCGGCGACGCCGTTGGCGACGGTTCCGGCGAGGGTGAAGATGCCCGCGCCGATGATGCCGCCGACGCCGATGGCGGTGAGCTGCCACAGGCCGAGGGTGCGGGTGAGGCGTTCGCTGGGGGCGCCTTCGGGCTCTTCGATGTGCTCGATCGGCTTGCGCCGGAATGCTCCCTGCCCCGACCACACGGTGCCCATGCTCCGGGTTCCTTTCCGTCGAGGATGACGAGCACACATCATCCCGGAAGGCCCGTCCGCTGGGAACTAGGCGCTCCGGCCCCGGTCCGGGAGGGTGAAGGAGATCGCCCCCGCACCGCGCGGGCGGCCGGGGGCGGTCGGGGATCGGACGGCCGGGGATCAGGCGGCCGGGGATCAGGCGGGCGGGGGGGGACCGGGGCGGAGGGACCGGGGAGGGGTCAGGCGTGCAGGACGCCCGTGCCGAGGAGGCCGAAGAGGAGCAGGCCGACGACGATGCGGTAGGCGACGAAGGCGTTGAAGGAGTGCTTGGCGACGAACTTCAGCAGCCAGGCGATCGAGGCGTAGGCGATGCCGAACGAGACGACGGTGCCGACGATCAGCGGGAGGGTGTCCACGCCGGCGCCGAGGGCGTCCTTGAGCTCGTACAGGCCCGCGCCGGTCAGTGCCGGGATGCCGAGGAAGAAGGACAGGCGGGTGGCCGCGACGCGCTCCAGGTCGAGGATGAGGCCGGTGGACATGGTGGCGCCGGAGCGGGAGAAGCCGGGGAAGAGCAGGGCGAGGATCTGCGAGGAGCCGACCAGCATGGCGTCCTTGAGGGAGGTGTCGTCCTCGCCGCGCTTGTGGCGGCCCATCTGGTCGGCCGCCCACATCAGGCCGCTGCCGACGATGAGCGAGCCGGCGACCACCCACAGGGAGGCCAGGGGGCCCTCGATCAGGGGCTTGGCCGCGAGGCCGACGACGACGATCGGGATCGTGGCGTAGATGACCCACCAGGCGAACTTGTAGTCGTGGTGGTAGCGCTCCTCGCGGTTGGCCAGCCCCCGCCCCCAGGCGGTGACGATCCGGGCGATGTCCTTGTAGAAGTAGGTCAGGACCGCCGCGATGGCGCCGACCTGGATGACGGCGGTGAAGGCGACGACGGACTTGTCGTCGACGGGGATGCCCATCAGCCCTTCGGTGATCTTGAGGTGGCCGGTGGAGGAGACCGGCAGGAACTCCGTCACCCCCTCCACGACGCCCAGGACCACGGCCTGTCCCACACTGATCGCGCTCACGTGCCTTCACCTTCGGTTGGTTGAACGGGCATCGGGCGTCCCGAGCGGACGCACGCGACGCACAGAGTAACTTCTATTCGCGAATAGAAGTTACTCTGGACCCCGGACGCAGGACGGAAGGAGGCCGACGGTGGCCGCGAGCGAGGAACCGCCGGGCCGCGGCGGCGGACGCCGGGCGAACGGGGCCCTGGAGAACGAGGTCATCGGCGTACTGCACGGCGCCGGCCGGGCCCTCACCCCGGGCGAGGTGGCCGGACGCCTCACCGCCTCCCCCACCCACACCACGGTCGCCACCACCCTGGCCCGGCTGCACGCGCGCGGCGTCCTGGAGCGCACCCCGCGCGGACGCAGCTACGCCTACGCGCCGGTCACCGACGAGCCGGGGCTCACGGCCCGGCAGATGCGGCAGGTCATGGAGGGCGGCAGCGACCGCGCCTCGGTCCTGACCCGTTTCGTCGACGAGCTGTCCGACGACGACGAGGACCTGTTGCGCCGCCTGCTGGGCACCGAGGGATAGGGCGGCGTCACCGGCGATGCACCTGGCCGTCTACCTCCCCCTGCTCTTCCCCGCGCTGGCCGGGCTCAGCGCCGAACCGCTGGCGCGCCGGCTGGAACCCCGGCTGGCGACCTGGCTGCTGACCGCGTCCGGCCTGCTGCTGGCCGCCTCCGGCACCCTGGTCCTGGGCCTGCTCGCGCTGGCCGGACTGGTGCGCATCCCGCTCGTCGACACCCTCAAGGGGTACTCGCCCGAGGTGATCGCCCGGCAGGACCCGGCTGCCTGGCCGGCCGCGCTCGCGGGCGCCGTCCTGCTCGCCCTCGCCGTCCTCGCCGCCGTCCGGCTGGCCGCGCGGCGGGCCGGCGCGCTGTGGTCCGTCGCGCTGGAGGCCGCCTGTCTGCCGGGCCCCGGGCCGGTGGTCGTCACCGACGACCCGGGGGCCGACGCGTACGCGATGCCCGGCCTGCCCGGCCGGATCGTCATCTCCCACGGCATGCTCGACGCCCTCGACCCGGCCGGGCACGAGATCCTGCTCAGCCACGAACGCGCCCATCTGCGCCACCACCACTACGCGTTCGTCTCCCTGACCCAGCTGGCCGCCGCCGCCAACCCGCTGCTGCGGCCACTGGCCGGCGCGGTCGCCTACACCGTCGAGCGCTGGGCGGACGAGCACGCCGCCCGGCACACCGGGAACCGCCGCGCCGTCGCCGAGACCGTCGCCCGGGCCGCGATCGCCGCCAAGCACGGCGGCGGACGGGGGTTCAGCCCGGCTGCCGCCCTCGCCTTCCTCGGCCGCCGCCCCCGGCCCGGCATGGTCCCCCGCCGTGTCGCCGCCCTCCTCGCTCCCCCGCCCCAGAGCCGCCCCCTGCTCCTCGCCGCCGCGGCGGCGCTGCTGGCCGCGACCGGCCTGTGCGCGCTCGAAGCGGCCCTGGACCTCCACCGGTTCCTGGAGCTCGCGCACACCCGTTGAGCCGGGCGGACCCTTACCGTGGCCCCATGAAGATCATCGACCTGGAGCCCGGCGACGCCCGGCTCGTCTCCGACCTGCTGCCCGTCCTGCGCGAACTGCGGCCGCACCTCACCCCCGCCCTCTTCGAGGAGGTCTACACCGAGGGGCACCCGCAGGGGCTGCGGTTCAGCGCCGCCTACGACGCCGACGGCAGGTGCGTCGGGGCCGCCGGCTGGCGGATCGTCGCGGGCACCTGCGACCTCCGCAAGCTGTACGTGGACGACCTCGTCACCGCGGCGCAAAACCGCTCCACCGGCGTCGGGCGGGGGCTGCTCGCCTACCTCGAGGACCGCGCCCGCGAGGCCGGCTGCCGCCTGCTCGACCTCGACTCGGGCACCCAGCGCACGTCGGCGCACCGCTTCTACTTCCGCGAGCGGATGGGCGTCATGGCCTTCCACTTCGGCAAGGAGCTCGACGCGGGGCCCGACCACTGACGCCGCCCGGCGGCGCGGCAAGGGCCGCCGCCTCTCGGGGTGGCGGCCCTTGCCCTGTCGGCAGGGGTTCCGGAAGGAGGTGATCAGCCATCGAACAACGTGGCTCAAACCCAAGGTCACCTGTCCAGATGACACCTCGTTCAGCCAACCTCAGGGCATCCCCCCTGGCCCGGGAAGGAGCCGCACCCCGATGCAGTGGATCTTTCCCGCCATCCTGGATCCGACCGCGGTGACGGTGCGTGTCACGGGGGAGGGTCGCCGCTGAGAGGGCCGCGCGGTCCTCCAGGAGGGAATCGCCACCCGTGGCCACCGAACGACCCGCCGGCAGCAGGCTGAAGACCTACAGCGACCGCACCTACGTCCACACCACGATGGTGCGGCATCAGGGCACCGTGATCGCCTTCGCCCTCGACGAGGAGCGCCGCCTCCACTACAGCGTCCTCGACCTCGACTCCAAGGCCGCCCCGGCCCACGAGGACGACGGCATCGGCCACGCCGACCTCGACGTCCGCCACTGGGCGGACGACCCGCGCCCACTGCCGTTCCCCTCCGAGATCGCCCGCGCGGGCGCGGCCGTGGTCGGAGCCGAGCCGCTGCCCCGGGTCCGCCTCGGCGGGCGGGTGGAGCTGGGTGCCGACGAGGTGGTGCCGGACGACGAGGTGGACCCGCTGCGCTCCTCCACCGGCCGCCTCACCGCCGCCACCCCGTTCCAGGTGGTCTCCGACGGCCGCCACGTGTTCGTCTTCCGGCAGGCCGTCGGCGCCGGCCACGCGGACGCCGTCCGCCGCACCGCCGAGGGCCGGCTGACGGGCGCGGCGGCCACCGGCGGGAAGCAGAACGCCGCCGTCGCGCCGGACGCCCTGCTCTGCGACCGGTTCGTACTCGCCGGATCCGAGCTGCGCCCCGTCCAGGAGGTCCGCTACCGCCGCAGCCGGCACCGTACCGAGCCGGCGACGGCGAAGGACTCGCTCGGCACGTCGGACATGGACGACAAGCCGTTCCACGAGCCCACGCAGGAGGTGGGCTTCGTCGGCGCGCTGACGGAGGGGCGGTTCTCCGTCCTGCTGCTCCCGACGATCATCGCGAACACGCGGCGCTGGCAGTTCTTCGTCCACAACGCGGCCTCGGGGCGGATCGACGCCGTCAACGTCGGGCAGGCGCAGGACGGCCTCTTCGACACCCAGGGCGGCCGGCTGTGGACCAGCCCGGACCCTGAGCACCGGGACTCCGTACTCGAACGCAACCCCGGCACCTGCCCGTTCAGCAAGCAGCCGCTGATCCCCGTCGTCCCCGAGCCGGAGTTCGCGGAGTCCGCGCTGCGGTTCACCGGCGCGACGAACGCCTACCGCGGTGAGGCCACGGCCCCCACGGGGCTGGGCACGGGCGCCTACACCGTCGAGGCGTGGATCCGGCGGGACGCGGCCGGTGGCACGATCCTCTCCACGGGCCCGGCCGGCGTCACCCTCGCCGTCACGATCGCGGGCGCCCTCACCCTGACCCACGCGACCGCCCCCGCCGTCACGACGGCCGACGACCTGGTCCCCGTCGGGGAGTACACGCACGTGGCCGCCGTCCACGACGGCACCGGAGCCACGCTCTTCGTCAACGGCGGCGCGGTCAAGGCCGAGGCGCTCGCCCCCCTCACGGCCGCGGGGACCACCCTCGTCCTCGGCGCCACGAGCCCCGCGGAGGGGCGTCTGTCCGCAACCCTGGACGAGGTCCGCGTCTGGTCCCGGGCCAGACTGGCAGCGCGGATCGCCGAAACCCTGGGGCAGCGGCTGATCGGGGACGAACCCCAGCTCACGGCCTACTACCGGTTCGACGAGGCCGGCGGCGCCACCGCCTACGACCAGAGCCCGCGCGCCGCGCACGCCACGCTCAAGGGGGCCGCGCCGCAGTGGGTGAGCTCGGACGCGCCGATCGCCGACTCCCCCGGCATCCGCCGGGACTCCTTCGCGGTCACGGGCCGCACGGTCTCGGGCGGTCTGTCCGCCGCGCTCTACCAGCAGCAGGAGCAGGGCACGACGGGCAGCGGGGCGGTCCGCCCGCTCAAGCGACAGGCCCGCGTCCTGCTGACGTGGCGCAGCAGCGCCACGGGCGACAAGGCGGGGGCGGCGGGCCGGATCGCCACGCTGGACCTGGCGGTCGGCCGGGACGGGCGGCTCGCTCAGCTCCCGGACGTGGTCGACCTGCCGGTCGTCGGTGAGACCGTCGAGCGGGTCGACCCTGCCGAGGAGAACACGCTCAAGGCCGAGCTGGTCAAGCTCCGCAAGGACCTGAAGGACGTCAGGCGCGCGAAGGGGGATTTCGACGCGGACGTCGCCGACCCGAGCCGGGTCTGGAACGACCTCCGCTCCGCGTTCCGCGAGACGTCCTCACTGGTGCTGGACAGGAGGGACGCGCAGTGCGTGGTCTACGGCGAAGAGAGCCGTTCGCCGTACGCACACCATCGGGCGGTGCGGTTCGCCGACGGGGCCGCGACGGCCGGCCGGCCGGTCCTCCATCACCTCACGGCGAAGGCCGGCACCGGATCCGGGCGGTTCGTGCCGACCCTGGCCGGCGGGCCCGCCGACCCCGACGACACGGCCGACACCTGGACCCTGTCGGTGTCGGTGGGAATGAGCCTCTCCTCGTCCACCGTCTCGTACGCGTGCGCCCTCCGGAACGTGCGCGCCGGCGAGTACCTCACGACCGTGAAGGAGTCGGAGGGCTTCGCCGCCGCCTTCGCCGACAAGGCAGGCATGTGGATGCCGGTCGAGAAGCTCGGGGGGACGCCGGCCGGCGTCTGCCTCAGCGGAACCCTGAGCCAGATGTTCGGGATCGGGGGGCAGCGCCTCTACTGGACCGGCCGGTCACTGGCGGCGGAAGCCGTTCAGGCCCGGGTCCCGGTGTGGGGACAGAGCTCCCTGACCTTCTACGCGGTGCCCGCCAAGCCCACCGGTGACGCCGAGACCGCCGCCGTGGCCAAGGTGACCGCCGCGCTCGCACGCCTCTCCGCCGTCGAGGGCAGGGAGGCCGCGCTGGCGAAGTGGAACGAGGAGATCCAGCGCCTGGAGACCGAGATCGGCAAGAAGGAGGCGCGGCTCGGGCAGATCACCGACGGGACGAAGGGCCGCAGCACCAGGGCCCTCCCCATGGTGGGCCTCGGCCAGGACCGGCTCGGTCTGGGCTGGTCGGGGGCCCTGCTCGGGTTCGCCTCCGCCGCCGGTTCCCCGTTCATCACCGCGGGCGGCACCGGCCACCTCGGCCTCTACTTCCGCGACGACCAGCAGGCCCTCACGGGCGTGTTCTACGACACGAACGTGGACCGGTCCTCCCGGAAGCTGACCGCGTCCGACGACACCGAGGTGCTGCTGACCGCCCAGGACGCCGGGGTGGACCTGGCCGACGTGACGATCGCGGTCACGGCCTGCGAGCCCGCCGTCGCCGGCCGGTGCACCCTGACCCTGACCCTCCGGGAGAAGCCGAAGGAGCAGGCGGCGGGGGCGACGGGGACCCCCGAGCCCGGCAGGGTCCTCGACACCGAGACCTGGCGGCTGCTGCCGCGCGACGCGGAACAGCTGGCCGCCGCGCTCAACGGCCGCCGCTCCCGGCCCGTCGAGATCGGCACCGTGTCCTTCGCCAAGGAGAACGTGCTCACGCTGAAGACCAAGGCCGCCGCGCCGCTCGCCGCCGGCGACCTGGTGACCGTCGGCGACGCCGCCTACGCCGTCTCCGAGGCCGTGACCACCGACGGCACCGAGGTCCGGCTGCACCTGCCCGACCCGGCGCCGGCGATCGCGGCCGACACACCCGTGCGCCTGGTCTCGTACGCTCCGGTGCTGGTCTCGCACGCGCGGCCCGGCGGCCATGCCCGTTACGGCTCCCGCTATGTGACGGCCGCTCTCGCCAACAAGGCCGGCACGGCCATCGGCGACGTGGCGGACGGCACGGCGGAGGCCCTCGGTTCCGCGCAGCCGCCCTCCTGGTGGAGCGACCTGCCCGGCCGTGCCCTCACGTTCGCGGCCGACACCACCCCGCCCGAGCTGCCCGCCGGGGACGAGCACCTGTCCTCCGCCCGGCTGGCCGACAACCTGACGGTCGAGGCGTGGGTGAAGCCGGCCGCCGGCACCAGCGCCGAGGACACCCGGCGGATCGTGCACGTCAACACCGGTTCGGCTGCCGCCGATTCGCAGTTCACCCTGGCCTTCGGGCCGGCGGCCGGCAAGCGGGCGACGGGCGGGCGGGCTCTGATCGCGGGCGTCGGCGACCGCTTCGTCACCTCCGCCGCCACCGTCCCCGTCGACCGGTGGACGCACGTCGCCGCGGCCTACGAGCAGTCCTGGGCGCTGACGTTCGCGAACGGCGTGTACGCGCAGGCCCCGCACGCCTCGGACCTGAACATCGGCCGGGACCTCACCCTGGAGGTGTTCCTGCGCACCGGCAGTCTGTCGAAGGCGCAGGGGGTCCTGTCGAAGGGCCGGATCGACGACGGGCGCGGCCGGAGGGTTCCGTACCAGCTGGGCATCGGCACCGACGGGAAGCTGGTCTTCTCCTTCGAGGGCCGGGACGGCACGCGGATCGTGCACACCTCCGACAAGAAGGTCACGGCGGGCACCTTCCACCGGATCGCGGTGGTGCGCAAGCTGGGCGACTCCCGGGAGGAGAAGAAGAGCAGCCGCACGACGGAGATGACCGTCGGCGGTGCGCTCACTCCGGTGGCGATGGACGTCATCGAGTCGATCGTGGTCCGCCAGTGGACGGAGATCTCCTTCCACATCGACGGGGAGGCGGCCGGTACCACCCGCTACGACGACGCGCCGGAGCTCTCGCACCCCGGCCCGCTGGAGATCGGCCGGGCCCGGCGGGGCTCGGCCGTCGAGTCCTTCACGGGTGAGATCAGCGAGGTGCGCATCTGGAACGTGCCCCGGGCGGCGAAGGACCTGGGGGTGGACATCCCGTTCGCGGTGGAGGCCCCCGGAGCCGACGAGCCGGGTTCGGTCGAGGCTTCCGTGCGGCCCAAGGGGCTGGTGGCGCACTGGCGGTTCGAGGAGAACGAGGGCAACGCGGCCAAGGACGACTCCGGGAGCCACGTCGCCCGCCTCCACGGCGCGAAGTGGACGAGGAACCCGGACCCGAGGGGCAGCCGGCTCCGGCTGTACGTGGACGGGCGGGCCACCGAGGTCACGCCCACCGCGGCCGCGAGTGCCCCGGCGGCGGGCGCGTACGGACCGGCGCAGGTGACCGTCGGCGGGCGCCGCGACGACTCCGGGGCCGCCGACCGCTATCAGGGCGTGCTGGAGGAGGTACGGCTGTGGCGCACCGCCCGGACGGAGGAGCAGCTCCTCGACAACATGTTCGGCCGGCTGACGGGTGATGCCGCCGACCTGATCGCCTACTACCCGTTCGACGACGAGTCGACGACGGCCGACGCGACGACGCTGCGGGACCACGGCCCGCGCGCCCTCCACCTGGCGCTTGCCGCCGACACGGATTCCCGTCCGGCCCCTTTGATGTCCACGGCCCCGATCTCCTCCGAGACCCCGGAGGTCCGGCCGGTCTTCGTGACCGGGCAGGACCGGTTCGTGCAGACGATCGGCGCGACGCCGGCCGTCGCCGAGTACGCGGACCTGCAGCGGCTGTCGGACCGTTCCAGCAGGGGTGTGCTCAAGCGGGCGTACGCGTACGTCCAGGACGGGACCTGGAACCTGATCACCGGGTACAAGCTGGGCGACCTGGTCTCCGAGTGGGTGGGCCAGGCCCAGTTCGCGCCCCAGTTGATGGGGTACATCGAGGGGGCGCCGCCGATCCCGGCCGAGAACCTGATCGCCACCAACGCCGCCGGAGCGCAGAACTACATCAACGCGACGACGGTCGAGTTCAAGCAGGCCGACGGGGTGGTGCAGACGCTCACCTCCGGCAGTGAGAAGAGCATCGACCGGGCGACGACGGCGAAGCTGTCCTACGAGGCCGGTGGACCCGACACCCTGTGGATCACCGCTCCGCTGGGTGTCGGTACCGCCACTCCCCTCTCCGACGTGGACTTCTCCGTCGAGGGCGGTATCGCCTTCGAGTTCGGGTTCGGCTGGGGCGACGAGACGAGCGTTTCGCAGGGTCAGGAGACCGAGCGCGCCACGATGATCGGGCTCAGCGGCGGCTGGGAGGCCGAGCCCACCGATCCGGCGGAGAGGCAGGCGTTCATCGACGGCGGCGGTCGCCGGTTCGCCCCGTCCAACACCGGTTACGCGCTGGTGCAGTCGGAGACGGCCGACGTGTTCGCGCTGCGGGTGGCGCACAGCGGGGCGGTGGTCTCGTACCGGATGCTGCCGAACCCGGACGTCCCGCGTGACTGGAACCTCGTCCCCTTCAAGATCAACCCGCGCTATGTGAAGCAGGGCACCCTCGACGGGCGCGCCGGCTACACCAAGGAGGGGGAGAGCTGGAAGCTGCGGCTGGACTCGGACTACGAGGAGGCCGCCGACTACGGCGAGTACAGCTACTACAAGCCGCGGGAGGCCTACCGTCTCAAGCGGCGGATCGTGGAGGACCAGCAGCGGCGGCAGGCCTTCTACGAGGCCGTCGACCCGCGCAACCCCTTCTCCGACCCGACGGCGGCGGTGGCCCGTGAGCTGGTGAGCCGGTTCACCGGACCGATCCCGGGGCCGCGCAAGGACAAGGAGAAGCAGCAGCGTGACGCGGCGGGCCTGGCGCGCCGGGACATCGTCAACACCTACGTGTGGTCGGCGGACGGCGGGTTCTTCGCCGAGAGCACGGGCACCACGGACGTGGTGACGGAGACGACGAGCGGCTCGTACCACTTCAACGGGCTGGCCTCGGTGGGCCTGTCCACCAGCTTCGAGATCTTCGGCGTGGGCCTGGGCTTCCAGGCGGAGACCTCGCTCGGCGGCAGCATCACCCGCAGCCGCTCGACGAGCAAGGAGTCCACGCGCTCCTTCAGTCTGGACGTGGCCGTCGACACGCCCGGGGACATGCAGAAGTACGACAAGGACTTCAAGCCGGTCTTCGACGCCGAGGGCAACGCGGTGGAGATCCCCGGACGGGTGGACGCGTACCGGTTCATGACCTTCTACCTGGACGCGGACCGGGACAACTTCGAGGACTTCTACGGCAAGGTCGTGGACTCCGCGTGGCTGGACTCCGGGGACCGCAACGCCCTCGCCCTCAAGCAGGCTCAGCAGGCGGACCACAAGCCGCCGTGCTGGCGGGTGCTGCACCGGGTCACCTTCGTCAGCCGGAAGCTTCCGGCGGTGGAGGAGGAGATCAGCGGCGTGCTGGAGAAGACCATGCGCGGTGCCGACGTCGGCAGCAACTACGAGCTGGTGCGGCGCCTCGACCCGTACGTGGACCCGGCGGTCGTGGACCGGGACGAGCTGCGGCGGCAGGTGGAGGCCGGGATCCGGCGGGCCCTGCCGGAGCTGGTGCCGTACCGGGAGACGATCGTCAGCCTGTTCGCGGACTACCGCGACGTCCACTGACGTGAACGCCGGGGGCCGCCCCGCCCGGATCCGTGCGCGGACCGGGCGGGGCGGCCCCCGCCGCCCGGGGGGGGGAGGCCGCCGGGGGGGGGAGGGGTGGGAACAACTAAGGAAGGGACTCAGCGACAAGAGGCGT
>NZ_JBEPFL010000032.1:0-107621 GCF_040301925.1 Streptomyces sp. NPDC000075 | reverse complement strand
GGTCGCCGACATCCTGCTCTACCAGGCGAACGCCGTCCCCGTCGGTGAGGGCGGTCTCGGCGGGCGCCTCGGCGGCGGCGCCGCCGGGCGGGCCGGCCGGCCGGGAAGCCGCGCGGCGGCGCCTGCGCGGGGGCAGGTTGTCGCTGGGGCTGCCGGCGTCGGCGGCGGGGGTGTTCTCGTTTTCGTTGTCGAGCATGCGGGCGGTTCTCCCGTCACGCTCCCGGGCGCCGCGGCTGACATCCGGTCCGGCACGACTCCGCGCGATGTACGCGGAGCCGGCCTCCGGGGCGCGTTCGCCACACGGGAGCTGTAGTCCATGGCCGCCGGTTCCGTACGTCTTTGTCCGTACGGCCTGGCGGAAGTCTTCAGGTCAGTGCGCTGCCCGACCCAGGTGGCTCCCGAGTGCCAGGGCGGCGCGACGACGACGATCCCTACGCGGCGGGACCTTCCGGCGCCTTCGCGTCGGCGTTCACGGCGGCCGTGGGTGGGGCGGCCGTGTCAGCCTCGCGGTCGGGCGCGAGCGGGTCGGTCACCGTGCCGGACTCCTCGTCGAAGAGCCCCTGCGCCAGCCTGGTCACCGCAGCGGGGACCGGCGGCGCCAGGTCGGCCACAGCGTGGAGACCGGACAGGACGTCGTCGGGTCGCACGGCAGGTGTCAAATGCCGAACAACCAGCCGCAGTATCGCACAGGCATTGTCCAGCGGCCTATCAACCTGGGCCGGAAGGGCTTCGAGGCTGACCACCGCGCCCCGGGTGTCGAAGGTCCTGATCCCGTTCTTGGTGCGGCGCTGCACCTCCACCGTCCCTGCGGCGAGGAACGCCTCCACCGCGCGCTGGGCGTCGGCGGGCTCCACGCCCTCCAGGCGCAGCTCCCAGACGGAGGCCGTCAGCCGGTCGGCGAGACCGGAGGTGCGGGCCTCGACCGCGTCGACGATGTCGAGGCCGAGCGGCATCGACTCGTCGAGCAGCTTGCGCAGCGTCTCGGGGTCGCGGGGCGCGGCGAGGGCGATCTCCAGGTACTCGGCCTCGCTGCCGGTGCCGGTCGGAGCGGCGTTCGCGTACGAGACGCGGGGGTGCGGGGTGAAGCCCGCCGAGTACGCCATGGGCACCTCGGCGCGGCGCAGGGCGCGCTCGAAGGCGCGCTGGAAGTCTCGGTGGCTGGTGAACCGGAGGCGGCCACGCTTGGTGTAGCGCAGTCGGATGCGCTGCACCACCGGTGCGGGAGGCGGGCCTTCGGGCTGTCGCTTGCCCAGTGGTTCTTCTCCTTGTGCGGGGCGTCGCGGCTCGCGCGCCGCCCTGAGTTCCGTCGACCCGTCCGGTTCACCCCCGCCGGTGCGGCAGGGAGATCTCGGGAGCGGGTGCCGCGTCGGCGGCTGTCGTACTACCCAGAGTACGCGCCCGTGACCTCGCCGGTTCCCGGGCGGGCCCCCCGAAGAGCACCCGCCGCACCTCGGCGCGCGCCTCGCGCACGGCGGCGCGGGAGGTCCGCCACACCTGGCGCAGCGCGTGCCCGACGGGGGCGGCCACCTGCCGGTGGACCCAGGCGAGGGGCCGGGCGACGCAGCCGCGCCACAGCCAGCGCAGTCCGCGTCCCAGCGCGCGGGTGATCCGGCCGGCGAGGTGCCAGGCGGGCGCGAGGACGTGCCGGACGAGGAAGACGACGGGCGGCGCGAGGACGTGCACGGCCACCCAGGCCGCCCCGCGTCCGAGCGGCAGGACCGCGTACCGCCACAGCCCCACCCAGGGCCAGACGAACACCAGCAGACGGGCCCCGCGCACCAGCCACCGCACCCCGTGCCCGAGCGGCGTCAGCACCCGCCGGTAGAGCCAGGCCAGCGGCGGTGCGACCAGGTCCCGCAGCACCCATCCGAGCCCGGCCCCGACGGGCGCGAGCACGTACCGCCCGACGGCCAGCGCCACCCAGGCGACGCCCATCCCCAGCGGCCGCAGCCCGTAGCGGTACAGGGCGGCCCCGGCCGGAGCGACGAGGTACCGCCACGTTCCCACCCAGGGCCAATAGAAAACCACCAGCACGAGCGGCTTCAGCAGGTACCGCCACAGCCGTACGAGCCCCCACCCGAGGCCGTTGCCGAGCGGCGCGAGCACATGCCGCCCGAGCCCCCGCGCACAGGCCGCGACCAGGTCCCACACCACCCGCACGGGCAGCACCAGCAGCACGGCGACGACCTTCACCGGCACCCTGACGACCCCGGCCAGACACCCGTCCCCGGCGGGCACGGTCTGCCGCTTCTCGATTTCCATGCCGCTAAGGACACCAGACCCGGCCGAGCCGTTGCGCCACCCCGCGGATGGCGGCACCGCACGCGCGAGCGCCCCCCGCCGGATTTCCGGCGGGGGGCGCTCGCGTACGGGATCAGATCACTTCACCACGGACAGCGGCAGCAGCTTCTTGCCCGTGGGGCCGATCTGGATGTGGGTGTCCATCTGCGGGCAGACGCCGCAGTCGAAGCACGGGGTCCAGCGGCAGTCCTCGACCTCGGTTTCGTCGAGGGCGTCCTGCCAGTCCTCCCACAGCCAGTCCTTGTCCAGGCCGGAGTCCAGGTGGTCCCAGGGGAGGACTTCCTCGTACGTGCGTTCGCGGGTGGTGTACCAGGCCACGTCGACGCCGTACGCGGGCAGGGTCTTCTCCGCCGCCTGCATCCAGCGGTCGTAGGAGAAGTGCTCGCGCCAGCCGTCGAAGCGGCCGCCGTCCTCGTAGACGGCGCGGATGACGTCGCCGATGCGGCGGTCGCCGCGCGAGAGCAGGCCCTCGACGATGCCGGGCTTGCCGTCGTGGTAGCGGAAGCCGATGGAGCGGCCGTACTTCTTGTCCCCGCGGATCTTGTCGCGGAGCTTGGTCAGGCGGGCGTCCGTCTCCTCGGCGGAGAGCTGCGGGGCCCACTGGAACGGGGTGTGCGGCTTCGGGACGAATCCGCCGATCGACACCGTGCAGCGGATGTCGTTCTGGCCCGAGACCTCGCGGCCCTTGGCGATGACGTTGATCGCCATGTCGGCGATCTGGAGGACGTCCTCGTCGGTCTCCGTCGGCAGGCCGCACATGAAGTACAGCTTCACCTGGCGCCAGCCGTTGCCGTAGGCGGTGGCGACGGTGCGGATCAGGTCCTCTTCCGAGACCATCTTGTTGATGACCTTGCGCATGCGCTCGGAGCCGCCCTCGGGGGCGAAGGTCAGGCCGGAGCGGCGGCCGTTGCGGGTCAGCTCGTTGGCCAGGTCCACGTTGAAGGCGTCGACGCGGGTGGAGGGCAGCGAGAGGCCGATCTTGTCGTCCGTGTAGCGGTCCGCGAGGCCCTTGGCGATGTCCGCGATCTCGGTGTGGTCCGCGGAGGAGAGGGAGAGCAGGCCGACCTCTTCGAAGCCGGTGGCCTTCAGGCCCTTCTCCACCATCTCGCCGATGCCGGTGATGCTTCGCTCCCGCACGGGGCGCGTGATCATGCCGGCCTGGCAGAAACGGCAGCCGCGGGTGCAGCCGCGGAAGATCTCGACGGACATCCGCTCGTGGACGGTCTCGGCGAGCGGGACCAGCGGCTGCTTGGGGTAGGGCCACTCGTCGAGGTCCATGACGGTGTGCTTGGAGACGCGCCACGGCACGCCGGAGCGGTTCGGCACGATACGGCCGATGCGCCCGTCCTCCAGGTACTCCACGTCGTAGAAGCCCGGGATGTAGACGCTGCCGGTCTTCGCGAGGCGCAGCAGCACCTCCTCGCGGCCGCCCGGACGGCCTTCGGCCTTCCAGGTGCGGATGATCTCGGTCATGTCGAGGACGGCCTGCTCGCCGTCGCCGATGACGGCCGCGTCGATGAACTCCGCGATCGGCTCGGGGTTGAAGGCCGCGTGGCCGCCCGCGAGGACGATGGGGTGGTCGACCGTACGGTTCTTCGCCTCCAGCGGGATGCCGGCGAGGTCGAGCGCCGTGAGCATGTTGGTGTAGCCCAGCTCCGTGGAGAAGGACAGGCCGAACACGTCGAAGGCGGAGACCGGGCGGTGGCTGTCGACCGTGAACTGCGGCACCTGGTGCTCGCGCATCAGGGCTTCCAGGTCCGGCCACACCGAGTAGGTGCGCTCGGCCAGGACGCCCTCGCGCTCGTTGAGTACCTCGTAGAGGATCATGACGCCCTGGTTGGGCAGGCCCACCTCGTACGCGTCGGGGTACATGAGCGCCCAGCGGACGTCACACGCGTCCCAGTCCTTGACGGTGGAGTTCAGCTCACCGCCGACGTACTGGATGGGCTTCTGCACATGCGGGAGCAGAGCTTCGAGCTGTGGGAAGACCGACTCGGACATCACGCGACTTTCGTGAAGCGGGCAGGGGGCGACTCTCAAGCGTACCTTGAGGCCCGGGCCCCCTTCTCCACGTGATCATTTCGGGGCCGCCCGCGACCGGCGGGACTCCGCTTTGGCCCAGATGGCCGGAAGCCGGTGTTCCAGGCGGGAGGACAGGCCTTCCTCACGGCCGTAGAGCAGGCCCCAGGTGAAGGCGGACTCCCCCGCGTCGGAGGCCTGGGCGCTGAGGCCGAGGAGGGCCTCGCGGGTGACGACCGCGTCGCGGTGTTCACCGAGGAGGGTCTGCACCTTCTTGGCGGCCTTCGCCAGGCGCCGGGCGGGCTTTCCGAGGGCGGGGGCGGCGGTCTCGGCGGCGTAGCGGGCGCGTTTGGCGGCCTTGCGGGCCTCGTGGAGGGCCCGGTCGCGTTCCTCGCCCGGGTCGAGGGCGAGGGCTGTGGCGACCCGGTCGGCGAGCCGGTCCCAGTCGCGCAGGACGGCTTTGCGCAGGGGACGGGAGGCGGGGCGGGCGGCGGCCTTGCGCAGGGGCGGGGCGGCGAGGAGGGCGTCGACGGAGTCGAGGAGGTCGAGGTAGCGCTCGCCGTCGAGGGCGGCGACGGCGCGGCGGCGGGTGCGGGCGCGGCGGGTGGTGTTCCAGGCGCGGAGCCGGTCGCGGACCGGGCCGGCGCGCAGGGCGGGCGGGAGTTCGGCGAGGCGGGCGCGCAGCCGTTCGAGGAGGACCTCGCGGTCGCGGTCGGCGCCGAGTTCGGCGCCGAGCCAGCGCAGCTCGGCGCGCAGGGGGTCGGTGGCGGTGCGGTCGAGGACCTTGCGGTGGGTGGCGAGGGCGCTGCGCATGCGGCGGGTGGCGACGCGCATGCGGTGGACGGAGTCGGGCTGGTCGCGGCGTACGGCGGGGTCCTGGGCGACGAGGGTGTCGCGCTGTTCGCGCAGGTACGCCAGGACGTGCGCGCCGGCCGTCCCGTCGGCGGGGCCGGGGGCGGGGCGGTCGGGGGGCGGGGCCGCGCCGAGGGCGGCGAGGGCGCGGACGGCTTTGGAGGGGGCGTCGGAGGGGTGCAGGCCGGCCTCGGCGAAGCGGGCGGTGACGGCGTCGAGGAGGGCGGGGTCGGCGCCTTCGGCGAGTTCGACCTCGATCTCGGTCCAGGCGGTGGCGGCGTTGCCGCGTTCGGCGCGGACGGAGTCGGTGCACAGGTGGGCGAGGAGGTTGCCGTCCGCGTCGAGGAGGTCGTCGGTGCGGCGTTCGGAGCGCAGCCGGACGCGGGGCTCCAGTCCGGTGCGGCGGGTCCGGGAGCGGACGAGGGCGGCGAGTTCGGGCGGGATGCCGTCGGAGAGGGGGGTGCGGACCTCGTCGCGGACGCCGGGGGCAACGGGGAGTTTGAGGTGCCAGCCGGCGTCCTCGCCGCCGGTGCGGCGGCGCAGGGTCAGGCCGTCGGCGGCGAGCGCTCCGTCGGGGGTGTCGTAGTAGACGGCGTCGAGGAGGGCGGTGCCCCGGTCCCGGACGGCGGCGATGGCGGCGGTGCCGGTCAGGTCGGGGACGCGGCGCCGGGCGCCGGCGTCCTTCCGGTCCCGTGCCGCCTTCTTCCCCCGGCCGCCGGGGCCGCTGCCGCCCTTGCCGCCACGGCCCCCGGTGAACTCGAATTTCCGCTCGATCTCGCGCTGGGTGTCCGCCATGGATCGAATCTAGTCCCGATCCGGCGCGGTGGCAGGGCGCTGCGCACGGCGGCGTGAAGCGGCCGGCGCGGCGCCCGTTTCAGGCCGACATCGGGCGCTGCACCCTTATCGACTGGAGGAGTCCGACGGCCACCCAGACGGCGAACATGGAGGAGCCGCCGTAGGAGACGAACGGCAGGGGCAGGCCGGCCACGGGCATGATGCCGAGGGTCATGCCGATGTTCTCGAAGGCCTGGAAGGCGAACCAGGCGATGATCCCGGCGCAGACGATGGTCCCGTAGAGCTCGGTGGTCTCGCGGGCGATCACGCAGGCCCGCCACAGGATGACGCCGAGCAGGACCAGGATCAGTCCGGCCCCGACGAATCCGAGTTCCTCGCCGGCGACGGTGAAGACGAAGTCGGTCTGCTGTTCGGGGACGAACTGGCCGGTGGTCTGGGAGCCCTTGAAGAGCCCGGAGCCGAGCAGGCCGCCGGAGCCGATGGCGATGCGCGCCTGGTTGGTGTTGTAGCCGACGCCGGCGGGGTCGAGGTCGGGGTTGGCGAAGGCGGCGAAGCGGTTGATCTGGTACTCGTCGAGAACGCCGAGCTGCCAGATCAGGATCGCGCCGGCGGCGCCGGAGGCGAGCAGGCCGACGACCCAGCGGTTGGAGGCGCCGGAGGCGAGCAGCACGCCGAGCACGATGACGACCATGACCATGACGGAGCCGAGGTCGGGCATCAGCATGACGATGCCCATGGGGGCGGCGGCCAGGCACAGGGCCTTGACGACGGTGCGGTGGTCGGGGTGTTCGAGGTCTCCGGCGTCGACCCGGGCGGCGAGCAGCATGGCCATGCCCAGGATGATGGTGATCTTGACGAACTCGCCGGGCTGGAGGGAGAAGCCGCCGCCGATGACGATCCAGGCGTGGGCGCCGTTGATGGTCGAGCCGAGCGGGGTGAGCACGGCCAGGACGAGCACCAGGGAGAGCCCGTAGAGGATCGGCACGGCTCCGCGCAGGGTGCGGTGACCCAGCCAGATCGTGCCGATCATCAGGACGAGGCCGATGCCGGTGTTCATGGCGTGGCGGGTCAGGAAGTAGTACGGGTCGCCCTGGTTGAGGGTGGTGCGGTTGCGGGTGGCCGACCAGACGAGCAGGGCGCCGAGGAAGGACAGCGCGAGCGCGGACAGCAGTATCGGCCAGTCGAGCCGGCGCAGGACGGAGTCCCGCGAGGTCAGCTTGGCCACGGCCCCGCGCTCGGGTGCGTACCGCGAGACGGAGAACTTGTTGGCGGTCTGCATCGGGTCCTCAGTCCTGCTTGTGCGCGGGCGGAGCCGGCGGTCCGGCGAGCGCGGGTGGTGCGTCCTCGGGGGACGGGGGCACGTAGGGGCGGATCTCGGGGGCGTCGATGGAGCCGTCGGGCTGGATGGCGGGCAGGCCTGCCTCGGGCTTGAGCAGGAGGGCCTTGGAGGTGTCCTGCTTGCCGGCCATGTCGAGGCCGTAGATGGCGTTGTAGATGTTGCGGACGGCGGGGCCGGAGGCGCCGGAGCCAGTGCCGCCCTGGGAGATGGTCATGACGATGGTGTAGTCGTCGGTGTAGGTGGCGAACCAGGAGGTCGTCTGCTTGCCGTAGACCTCGGCGGTGCCGGTCTTGGCGTGCATGGGGATCTGCTTCTGCGGCCAGCCGCCGAAGCGCCAGGCGGCGGTGCCGCGGGTGGCGACGCCCTCCAGTGCTTCGCTTATCTGCTGCCGGGTCTTCTCGTCCATGGGCAGCTTGCCGTGGGCCTGCGGCTTGATCTCCTCGACCTTCTTGCCGTCGGCGCTGATGACGGCCTTGCCGATGGTCGGGTTCCACAGGGTGCCGCCGTTGGAGATGGCCGCGTAGATGGTGGCCATCTGGATCGGGGTGACGAGGGTGTCGCCCTGGCCGATCGAGTAGTTGACGGCGTCACCGGCGCGCATGAGGTTGCCTTCGAGGCAGTTCTCGTAGGAGAGCAGCTCGACGTAGGTGCCGCCCTTCTTGCCGGTCTTGCACCACTGGTCCTTGTTGGCCTCCCAGAAGCGCTGCTTCCACTCGCGGTCGGGGACGCGGCCCTTCTCCTCGCCGGGGAGGTCGACGTGGGTCTCGGCGCCGAGGCCGAACTGGTGGGCGGTCTTGTAGAAGATCTGCGCCGGGTTCTTGATGGGGTGGAGGCCGCCGTCCTTGAGCCACTGCTGGTGGCCGAGGGCGTAGAAGACGGTGTCGCAGGAGACTTCGAGGGCCTGGCCGAGGGTGATGTTGCCGTGGCCCTGGGACTCGAAGTTCTTGAAGACCTGGCCGCCGATGGAGTACGAGCTGGGGCAGGGGTAGCTGCCGTCGAAGGGGTAGCCGGCGTTGACGGCGGCGGTGGTGGGGATGACCTTGAAGATGGAGCCGGGGGCGGCCTGGCCCTGGATCGCCCGGTTCATCAGCGGGACGTTGGACTCCTTGGCGGTGAGCTTGGCGTAGTCCTTGCCGGAGATCCCGCCGACCCAGACGTTGGGGTCGTAGGTGGGGTTGGAGGCCATGGCGACGACCCGGCCGGTCTTGGACTCGAGGACGACCACGGCTCCGGCGTCGGCCTTGTAGGGGACGCCGGTGTTGCGGTCGATCTGCTTGCGGGCCTCGACCATGGCGGCGTTGAGCTCGTACTCGGCGACGCCCTGGACGCGGGCGTCGATGCTGGTGACGAGGTTGGCGCCGGGGACCGCGGGGTCGTTCTCGGCCTCGCCGATGACGCGGCCGAGGTTGTCGACCTCGTAGCGGGTGACGCCGGACTTGCCGCGCAGCTGTTTGTCGTAGGTGCGTTCGAGGCCGAAGCGGCCGACCTGGTCGGAGCGCAGGAACGGCGAGTTGGTCTTCTTGGCCTTGATGATCTCGTCGTCGGTGACCGGGGAGAGGTAGCCGAGGACCTGGCCGGTGTTGGCCCCGCCGGGGGCCGGGTAGCGGCGTACGGCGGTGGGCTCGGCGGTGATGCCGGGGAAGTCCTCGGGGCGTTCGCGGATCTGGAGGGCCTGCTGGGTGGTGGCCTCCAGGGTGACCGGGATCGGCTGGTAGGGGGAACCGTTCCAGCACGGCTGGGGGGTCTTGGAGTCGCAGAGGCGGACCTTGTCCATGACGTCCTGCGGCTTCATGTCCAGCACCCCGGCGAGGCGGGTGAGGACGCCCTTGCCCTTGTCCTTTATCTTCATCAGCTCGGTGCGGCTGGCGGAGACGACGAGACGGGTCTCGTTGTCGGCGAGCGGGATGCCCCGGGCGTCGAGGATGGAGCCGCGCACGGCGGGCTGGACGACCTGCTGGACGTGGTTGTTCTTGGCCTCGTCGGAGTACTCCGCGCCGTTGCGGATCTGGAGGTACCACAGCCGCCCGAAGAGGGTGAGCAGCAGCGAGAAGACGAGTACCTGGAGGATCACGAGCCGGATCTGCACCCGGGGGGTGCGGCCGGTCTCCGGAATGTTGGTCACTACCGCTCCCCCGTCACAGCTTCCTGACGCTCTTCACGCCCTTGACACCTTTGACGCCCTTTATGCGGCCGGCCCGGTTGGCGCGGCCGCGCGCGGTCATCATCCGCAGGCCGCCGCGCTGGCTGCCGATCCGCAGCCCGGTGCCGCCGGCCAGCCAGCCGGAGGCGACGTCCTTGCCCTGCGGGGGGCCGCCGTTCGCCTCGACGGCCATCGGGTCGTTCTCGGCCTTGCGGGCGAGGGCCATGATGAACGGCACGGTGAACGGCGCCAGCAGCAGGTCGTAGAGGGTCGCCGTGAACAGCAGCCCGACCAGGCCGACGTGGCGGGCGGCGGTGTCGCCGACGAGGGCGCCGACGCCCGCGTACAGGAGGGTGGAGCCGATCGCGGCGGCGACCACGGTGAGCATCGGCCCCCAGGCGGAGCGGAAGCGGCCGTTGTCGGGGCGGACGAGGCCCACCAGGTAGCCGATGAGGCACAGGACGAGGGCGTACCGTCCGGCGGCGTGGTCGGCGGGCGGGGCGAGGTCGGTGAGCAGTCCGGCGGCGAAGCCGATCAGGGCTCCGCTGACGTGCCCGTAGACCAGGGCGAGGGCGACGACGGTCAGCAGGACCAGGTCGGGGACGGCTCCGGGCAGCTGGAGCCGGCCGAGGACGGTGACCTGGAGGACGAGGGCGACGGAGACGAGCGAGCCCGCGAGCAGGATCCGGTTGATGCGCATGGCGGTCAGCTCCTACTCGTCGGCCGGCTTGCCGGAGACGCTGGCGGAGGGCGACGGGGTGACCGTGACGGTGACCGTCGGGGTGGGCTTGGGCGCCTCGGGCTTGGGCGGCAGGACGGCGTCGCGGGGGTCCTCGCGCGGGGGCATGACGACGACGCCGACGATGTCGAGGCGGGAGAAGCCGACGAAGGGGCGGACCCACACGGTGCGGGTCAGGTCGCCGCGCGAGGGGTCGACCTTGACGACCTCGCCGATCGGGACGCCCGGGACGAAGGGCTTGTTGGCGCGGGAGCCGAAGGTGACGAGCCGGTCGCCGGGGTTGATCTTGGCGCGGCCGTTGAGCATCTGGACGGAGAGGGCGCGGTCGCCCTGGCCGGTGGCGAAGCCGAGCTCGCCGGTCTTCTCCAGGCGGGTGCCGACGGTGAAGCCGGGGTCGTTGGCGAGGACGACGGTGGCGGTGTCGGGGCCGACGGTGGCGACGCGGCCGACGAGTCCGTCCCCGTTGAGGACGGTCATGTCGCGTTCGATGCCGTCCTTGCTGCCGGCGTCGATGGTGACGGTCCAGGAGAAGCCCTGGGCCGCTCCTATCCCGATGACCTCCGCGCCCTTGATGCCGTACTGTCCGGCGCCGGCCCGCTTGAGCATCTCGTCGAGCTCGTGGATGCGGCTCTTGGTGCGCTCGTCGCTGCCCAGCCGGGTCTTGAGCGCGGTGTTCTCGCGTTCCAGGGCCGTGATCCGGTTGTGGCGCTCGTCGGAGTCGCGGACGGCCCCTATGGCGTTGGCGACCGGGTCCACGGCGGTCGCCACCCCCTTCTCGACCGGGCCGAAGACGGCGGCGGCGGCCCGCCGGGCGCCGTCGACCGGCGAAGCCTCTCCCGCTCTGATGTCCACCGTGATCAGCGCGAACGCGACGGCGATCAGCAGTACCAGGAGCAGCCGGCTCTCTCGTGTGTCCCTCACGTGCGGCGGCCGTGCCTTCCTCGTAGAAACTCGTGCGGCGGAACCGTTCCGGCGGGGCCGGGGCGGCACCGGACTGTGCCTGTATATCAACGATCCGCCGCACGGGCGCGGCAGCACCCGTACGGCGGATCCTTGTGTTCCGCATGCCCCGTTACGGGGGTTTGATCACCGCCGGGGCTGGGCGTCCAGGACCTGCTGGAGGGCCTCGAACTCCTCGACGCACTTGCCGGAGCCGAGGGCCACGGAGTCGAGGGGGTCCTCGGCGATGTGGATCGGCATGCCCGTCTCGCGGCGCAGCCGCTCGTCGAGCCCGCGCAGCAGGGCGCCGCCGCCGGTGAGGACGATGCCGCGGTCCATGATGTCGCCGGAGAGCTCCGGCGGGCACTTGTCGAGGGTGGTCTTGACGGCGTCGACGATGGCGTTGACGGGCTCCTCGATGGCCTTGCGGACCTCGGCGGCGGAGATGACCACGGTCTTGGGCAGACCGGAGACCAGGTCCCGGCCGCGGATCTCGGTGTGCTCGTCCTTGTCGAGGTCGTACGCCGACCCGATGGTGATCTTGATCTGTTCGGCGGTGCGCTCGCCGAGGAGGAGCGAGTACTCCTTCTTGATGTGCTGGATGATCGCGTTGTCCAGCTCGTCGCCGGCCACCCGGATGGACTGCGCCGTGACGATTCCGCCGAGGGAGATGACGGCGACCTCGGTGGTGCCGCCGCCGATGTCCACGACCATGTTGCCGGTGGCCTCGTGGACGGGCAGGCCCGAGCCGATGGCGGCGGCCATGGGCTCCTCGATGATGTGCACCTGGCGGGCGCCGGCCTGCGTGGACGCCTCGATCACGGCGCGGCGCTCCACTCCGGTGATGCCGGAGGGCACGCAGACCACCACGCGCGGGCGCGCCAGGTAGCGACGCTTGTGGATCTTGAGGATGAAGTACCGGAGCATCCGCTCGGTGATCTCGAAGTCGGCGATCACGCCGTCCTTGAGAGGGCGTACGGCGACGATGTTCCCGGGCGTCCGCCCGATCATCTTCTTCGCCTCGGAGCCGACCGCCAGGATGCCGCCGGTGTTCGTGTTGATGGCGACCACGGACGGCTCGTTCAGGACGATTCCCCGGCCCCTCACGTACACCAGCGTGTTGGCGGTCCCGAGGTCGATCGCCATGTCACGGCCGATGAACGACATGTTGTTCCCCTTGTTCCCCATGAGGAGCGTCTGGCCTTCCAGTTGATAGCGGCTGCTGTCAGGTCGGCGAGGTGGGTGTGTGGGTGGAGGCCCCATCGTAGTGCCGCACGTACGGACATCGCGCGACGGGACTCCGGCGATCCCGCCGGAACGGATACCCGCCCCCTTAGTGGTGACGTCGTGTCCTGTCCATGCGTTCCCGGACGTGGCCCGCAATACCGAAGGGCGACCGAAATTACTTCGGTCGCCCCAGGTCATGAGCGCTATTCGGCTGATGTCGCGTCAGAAAGGAATGTTCCCGGCCGCTCAGAGGGAGGGGAAGAACAGCTTCAGCTCGCGCTCCGCGGACTCCTCGGAATCCGAGGCGTGGATCAGGTTCTCCCGGGTGATGGACCCGAAGTCACCCCGGATCGAGCCGGGCGCGGCGGCGATCGGGTCGGTCGGTCCGGCCAGCTGGCGGACACCCTCGATCACGCGTTCCCCTTCGACCACGAGGACGACGACCGGGCCGCTCGCCATGAAGCCCATGAGGGGCTCGTAGAAGACCTTGCCCTTGTGCTCGCCGTAGTGGGTCTCCAGGGTCTCCTGGTCCAGCGTGCGCAGCTCCAGCGCCGGGATGGTCCAGCCGGCCTTCCGCTCGATCCGGCCGATGATCTCGCCGATCAGGCCACGGCGGACGGCGTCCGGCTTGAGGATGACGAGCGTGCGCTGGGTCATGTTCCAACTCCTTGCGGCATACGGGTGCGGTAGGGCGAATCTACAGGGCCGTTACGGTGGCCCGTCACGCAGCGTCAGCCTCGGCCTGGCGAGCCGCCCAGCTCGCCTTGATCGCGTCGATCCGGCGCCCGTAGTGCACCGAGCACCACCACAGGCCCGCGAAGACCGCGCCCAGGAAGAACATCGTCGGGACCACGAAACCGCTCGCGATCAGGCCGATCTGCAACGCCCAGCCGAGCTCCACCGCGCCCCGGCGGGAGAGCATCCCGCACAGCAGCACCGACAGCAGCATCGTCACGCCGCAGACCGTCCACACCTCGGCCTGGGTCAGGTCCGGGTTCTTCATGGCCACCAGGCCCGCGAAGCCGACGACGAAGAATTCACCGATCAGCGTGCTCGCGCAGAGCGTGCGCATCGATCCCTCAGCCCCTCTTGAACAGCAGGCGGGCCTCGCCCACCGTGATCACGGAACCGGTCACGAGGACCCCGGCCCCTCCGTATTCGGCCTCTTCCTCCGCGAGCGTGACGGCCGCCTCCAGGGCGTCGTCCAGCCGCGGCTCCACCTGCACCCGGTCGGGGCCGAAGACCTCGACCGCGATCGCGGCCAGCTCGTCCGCGCCCATCGCCCGGTGGCTGGTGTTCTCGGTGACGACGACCTCCGCGAAGATCGGCTCGAAGGCCTCGAAGACGCCCTTGACGTCCTTGCCCTCGCTCGCCGCCACCACACCGATCAGCCGGCTGAAGCCGAACGCCTCGGTCACCGCCTCCGCGGTGACCTGCGCGCCGGCCGGGTTGTGCGCGGCGTCCAGGATGACCGTCGGGCTGCGGCGCACGACCTCCATCCGGCCCGGCGAGGTCACCGAGGCGAAGGCCTGCCGGACCGTGTCCACGTCCAGCTCGCGCGCCTGCTGCCCGCCGACGCCGAAGAAGGCCTCGACGGCGGCCAGCGCGACCGCCGCGTTGTGCGCCATGTGGGCGCCGTACAGCGGCAGGAAGATGCCCTCGTACTCGCCGCCCATCCCGCGCAGCGTCAGCATCTGGCCGCCGACCGCCACCTCGCGGGAGACCACGCCGAACTCCATGCCCTCGCGGGCCACGGTCGCGTCGACCTCCACGGCCCGCTTCAGCAGCACCTGCGCCGCGTCCACCGGCTGCTGCGCCAGGATGACGGTGGCGTCCTGCTTGATGACGCCGCCCTTCTCCTGGGCGATCTCGCCGGGCGTGGAGCCCAGCCGGTCCGTGTGGTCCAGGCTGATCGGGGTGATCACCGCGACCGAGGCGTCGATCACGTTGGTGGCGTCCCAGGTGCCGCCCATGCCGACCTCGATGACGGCCGCGTCGACGGGCGCGTCCGCGAAGGCCGCGTACGCCATGCCGGTGAGGACCTCGAAGAAGGACAGCCGGAAGTCCTCGGCGGCGTCGACCATCTCCACGTACGGCTTGATGTCGTGGTAGGTCTCGATGAAGCGCTCGGCGCTGATCGGCGCGCCGTCCAGGCTGATCCGCTCGGTGACGGACTGGACGTGCGGGCTGGTGTAGCGGCCGGTGCGCAGCTCGAAGGCGTTCAGCAGGGCCTCGATCATGCGGGCCGTGCTGGTCTTGCCGTTCGTACCGGTGACGTGGATGGTCGGGTAGGCGCGCTGGGGCTGGCCGAGGACGTCCATCAGCGCCTCGATGCGGCTGACGGAGGGGTCCAGCTTGGTCTCGCCCCAGCGGGTGGAGAGCTCCTGCTCGACCTCCTGGAGCGCCTTGGCCACCTCGGGGTCCTCGGGGCGGGAGGGCACCGGGTCACCCGTCGGCGGGCCGGCCTGGGCGCGCAGGGTGCGGCTGCCGGCCTCGATCACCGCCAGGTCGGGGTCTCGGTCGGCTTCTTCCGCCACTATCTGGTCGAACTCGTCGAACGTGCCGTCGCGGTCGCGGTCCTGGCCCTCGGGCTGCTGCTCACTCACGGGCCCAGTCTACGGACGCGGGCCCCGAGGACTTTCGGCCCGGCCGTTTCGGGACCTTCGGCGGCGAAAGCGACCGGATCGTTATGCAAGCCTTGCGGACGGGAGATTGGGGAACAAATGCCGCAGGCCAGTACCGACAAGACCGCCTCCAGCCGGGACATAGGCATAGACCTGGGGACCGCGAACACCCTCGTCTACGCCCGTGGACACGGGATCGTCCTCAATGAGCCGTCCGTGGTCGCGGTCAAGGCGGGCACGACCACCGCCCTCGCCGTCGGTACGGAGGCCAAGGAGACCATCGGCCGCACCCCGGGCTCCATCACCGCGATCCGCCCCCTCAAGGACGGGGTGATCTGCGACTACGAGGCGGCCGAGGAGATGATCCGGCACTTCGTCCGCAAGGCGGTCCCCGGCCGGCGCCCCCGCACCCGGATGGTGATCTGTGTCCCGTCCGGGGTCACCCCGGTCGAACGGCGGGCCATCGTCCACGCCTCCACCCGGGCCGGCGCCCGCAGCGTCCACCTGATCGAGGAGCCGATGGCGGCCGCGATCGGGGCCGGGCTGCCGGTGGCCGAGGCGCGCGGTTCGATGGTGGTGGACATCGGAGGCGGCACCTCCGAGGTGGCCGTCATCTCCCTCGGCGGGATCGTCACCTCGCAGTCCCTGCGGATCGGCGGGGACCGGCTCGACACCGCGATCATGGACCACGTGCGCAAGGAGCACTCCCTGCTCATCGGCGAGCGCACCGCCGAGGACGTCAAGGTCGCCATCGGCTCGGCCTGGCCGGTGCCCGAGCGGCCGGAGCTGGAGAACCTCACCTTCACCGTGCGCGGCCGCGAGCGGGTCGGCGGCATGCCCAAGACCCTGGAGCTGACCGCGACCGACGTACGGGCCGCGCTGGACGAGCCGGTCGAAGCGATCATCGCCGCCGTCCGCGCCACCCTGGAGGAGTGCCCGCCCGAGCTTTCCGGCGACGTCATGGAGCACGGCATCGTCCTCACCGGCGGCGGCGCGCTGCTGCCCGGCCTGGACCTGCGCATGGCCTCCGCGACGGGCATCCCGGTCTTCGTCGCCGACGCCCCCCTGGACTGCGTGGCCCTGGGGTCGGGGCGCTGCGTGGAGGACCTCGACACCCTGGGCTCCCTGCTGTCCCCGGCGAAGGCCTGACGGGTACGGGTCCCCGGCGGGCTCAGCCGCGCGGCAGGGTCGCGAGGACCTCGTAGGCGTCCTCGCCCCGGCGGGCCGTCAGGGTGCCGCCCAGGCTGCGGACGCGTTCGGCCATGCTCGCCGTGCCCGAGCCCGCCGAGACCGGAGCCCGGCCCTGGGTGCGGGCGGGGAGGCGGTTGCTGACGGCGATGCTCAGGTGCGGGCCGTCGGCACGGATCGACACCTCGATCGTCTCGCCCCGGGCGTGCTTCGCCGCGTTCGTCAGGCACTCCTGCACCACCCGGTACACGGCCGCCTGCCGCAGCGGGGACAGGGCGTGCGCCTGCGGGTCCACCGTGAGCCGGACCGGCGATCCGGCCCGCCCGCTCTCCTCCGCCAGCGCCGCCAGCCCCTCCACACCCGGGGTCGAGGCCCGCTCCCCGCGCTGCACGATGATCTCGTTCAGCACGAGGTGGGCCCGGCGGGCGGTGTCGGACAGCTCCTCGAAGTCCTTCGCGTACGGGGTCTCGCGCGCCCGCATCGACAGCACCTCGGAGCGCACGGTCAGCAGGGTCAGCTCCCGCCCGACGAAGTCGTGGACGTCGCGGGCGACGGAGGTCCGCTCCTGCTGGACGGCGTTCAGCACGGCCGCCTCGGCCCGCCGGGCCTCCAGTTCCCGCACCAGGTCGTGCCGGTGGGCGGCGATGCCGACGGCGGAGGCGAGCACCCCGATGGGCACGATCAGGCTGAGGAAGGCGCTGAGGGTCGCCGCCTTGGGCTCGGGCCAGCCCGGCAGGCAGAACACCCCGAGCGCGAAGGCGACGTAGCCGGTGGTGGCCAGGACGGCGGCCCGGCGGCCCCGGTTGCGGCCGACGGAGTAGAGGGCGAACTGGATCAGCGTCAGCTCGTGCAGCCAGCCGATGAACAGCAGGGCGACGAGGTACGCGGCCCAGGGCATCCGGCGCCGTGCCAGCAGGGTCGTACAGCCGGCCGTCAGCACCAGGGCGGCCTGCCAGCCGTTGAGCGAGTTGTCGGCGGCGGCCAGGCCGGGCAGGTCGAGCGCCATCAGGCCCAGGCAGCTCAGTGCCGCGAGGACGTCCTGCGCCCGGGGCGAGGCGCCCCAGCCCTCGGCGAGCCGGCGCCCGCAGGCCACGGCCCGGTTCCATGCCGGGACGGAGGGCTTCAGGTGCATGCCCCCCATCATCCGTGGTCCGTGCCCGGGATCGGCTCAGCCATCTGGACATATCAAGTGATAAACGGCACTCCTGAGAGGGGCGTACGCCCCCGGTCCGGGCATGCGAAAGGCCCCCACCCGGGTGGGTGGGGGCCTTCCCCTCGTTCACGTGCCGGCTAGGCGGCGGGCAGGGCGTCCAGCTGGGACTGGATCCGGGCGATGTCCGCCTCGGCCTTGGCCAGCCGGCCCTTGATCTTGTCCACGACGTGGTCGGGGGCCTTGGCCAGGAAGGCCTCGTTCCCGAGCTTCGCCTCGGCCTGCTGCTTCTCCTTCTCGGCGGCGCCGAGGTCCTTGGAGAGGCGCGCCCGCTCGGCGGCCACGTCGATGGTGCCCGACAGGTCGAGGGCGACCGTGGCACCGGCGACCGGCAGGGTGGCGGTGGCGCTGAAGCCCTCGCCCTCCGGCTGGAGGCGCAGCAGCTGGCGGATGGCGCCCTCGTGCGCGGCGAGCGCCGTACCCGCCAGGTCCAGGCGGGCCGGGACCTTCTGGCCCGGCTGCAGCCCCTGGTCGGCGCGGAACCGGCGGACCTCGGTGACGACCGCCTGGAGATTCTCGATCTCCTTCTCGGCGGCCTCGTCACGGAAGCCACTGTCCTTCGGCCAGTCGGCGACCACGAGGGACTCGCCGCCGGTGAGGGTGGTCCACAGCGTCTCGGTGACGAACGGGACGACCGGGTGCAGCAGGCGCAGCATGGTGTCCAGGACCTCGCCGAGGACCCGGCCGGAGACCTGTGCGCCCTCGCCGCCCGCGAAGAAGGTCGTCTTCGACAGTTCGACGTACCAGTCGAAGACCTCGTCCCACGCGAAGTGGTACAGGGCCTCGCTCAGCTTCGAGAACTGGAAGTCCTCGTAGTACGCGTCGACCTGCGCGACGGTCTTGTTCAGGCGCGACAGGATCCAGCGGTCGGTGGCCGACATCTTCTCGACCGGCGGCAGCTCGCCCTCGATCGTCGCGCCGTTCATCAGCGCGAAGCGCGTGGCGTTCCAGATCTTGTTGGCGAAGTTGCGGGAGGCCTGGACCCAGTCCTCTCCGATCGGCACGTCCGTGCCCGGGTTGGCGCCCTTGGCCAGGGTGAAGCGGACGGCGTCGGAGCCGTACTTGTCCATCCAGTCCAGCGGGTCGACGACGTTGCCGAAGGACTTCGACATCTTCTTGCCGCGCTCGTCGCGGACCAGGCCGGTCAGGGCGATGGTCTTGAACGGGACCTCGCCGTCCATCGCGTACAGGCCGAACATCATCATCCGGGCGACCCAGAAGAAGATGATGTCGTGGCCGGTCAGCAGGACGTCGGTGGAGTAGAACTTCGCCAGGTCCGGGGTCTTCTCCGGCCAGCCAAGGGTGGAGAAGGGCCACAGGCCCGAGGAGAACCAGGTGTCGAGGACGTCGGTGTCCTGCGTCCAGCCCTCGCCCGCCGGCGGCTGCTCGTCGGGGCCGACGCAGACGACCTCGCCGTCCGGGCCGTACCAGACCGGGATGCGGTGGCCCCACCACAGCTGGCGGGAGATGCACCAGTCGTTGAGGTTGTCGACCCAGTCGAAGTAGCGCCGCTCCATCTCCTGCGGGTGGATCTTGACCCGGCCGTCGCGGACCGCGTCACCGGCGTTCTTGGCGAGGGTCTCGACCTTGACCCACCACTGGAGGGACAGGCGGGGCTCGATGGTCGTGCTGCAGCGGGAGCAGTGCCCGACGGAGTGCAGGTACGGACGCTTCTCGGCGACGATGCGGCCCTGCTCGCGCAGGGCGCCGACGACCGCGGACCGGGCCTCGAACCGGTCCAGGCCGAGGAAGGGGCCGTGGACGGTGATGACACCGTGTTCGTCCATGATCGTCATGTTGGGCAGGTTGTGCCGCTGCCCGATGGCGAAGTCGTTCGGGTCGTGGGCGGGCGTCACCTTGACGCAGCCGGTGCCGAACTCGGGGTCGACGTGCGCGTCCGCGACGACCGGGATCGAACGGTCGGTGAGCGGCAGCTTGATGAGCTTGCCGATCAGGTGCTGGTAGCGCTCGTCGTCCGGGTGGACGGCGATGGCCGTGTCACCGAGCATCGTCTCGGCACGGGTGGTGGCGACGACGAGGGTGTCCTCGCCCTCCCCGTACTTGATGGAGACGAGCTCGCCGGCGTCCTCCTGGTACTCCACCTCGATGTCCGAGATGGCCGTGAGGCAGCGGGGGCACCAGTTGATGATGCGCTCGGCGCGGTAGATCAGCTCGTCGTCGTAGAGCTTCTTGAAGATGGTCTGGACGGCCTTGGACAGGCCCTCGTCCATGGTGAACCGCTCGCGCGACCAGTCGACGCCGTCGCCGAGGCGGCGCATCTGGCCGAGGATCTTGCCGCCGTACTCTTCCTTCCACTGCCAGACGCGCTCGACGAACTCCTCGCGGCCCAGGTCGTGGCGGGACTTGCCCTCCTCGGCGAGCTGCTGCTCGACCTTGTTCTGGGTGGCGATGCCGGCGTGGTCCATACCGGGCAGCCACAGCGACTCGAAGCCCTGCATGCGCTTGCGGCGGGTCAGGGCGTCCATCAGCGTGTGCTGGAAGGCGTGGCCCAGGTGGAGCGAGCCGGTGACGTTCGGCGGCGGGATGACGATGGTGTACGCGGGCTTCTCACTCGCGGCGTCGGCCGTGAAGTAGCCACGCTCTACCCAGCGCTCGTAGAGCTTCCCCTCTACCTCGGCCGGCGCGTACTGGGTCGGCAGTTCGGAGTTGGGGGCACTGGGTGTCTGCGTGTTCTCGGTCACGGGGCACAGGATACGGCGGCCCCAGCCCGCGTCACGAATCCATTCCACCGGGGGCGCTCCCGTTGACCTTCCGCCTGGTCCTCCAGGACTCCGGGCCCCGTGTGGACGCGATCAAGCGGGGCCAGGGCGCCCCGAAGCCGGGGACCGACCCCGTGGCCGTGGTCTACGCCGACCAGGCGGGGCCGCGCAACTGGTGGTCAGCGGGGCGGCGGGCACCTTCACGGACGACGACCCCGGGGCCGTCCTCACCCGCGGCCTGCACGACATGGGCGTCGACGGGGCCGTCACCCAGGACTCCGGCACCCCGGCGGGCGGGGCGATGCGCTGCGGCACCCTGGCGTCCGGGGCGGGGCCGGTGACGCTGTGCATGTGGGCCGACCACAGCTCGCTGGTGACGGTCACCGTCCCGGTCGAGAACAGGCCGCCCACGCTCGAAGCCCTGGCCGGCCAGGCCCGCGCCCTGCGGGCGGCGATGGAAGTACCGGCCGGGTCGTAGTTCGGTAACGGCCCGGACCCCGATGCCCCGGTCGAACACGGCTTCCGCCAGGATGTGTGAAACGGATAAGCAAACCTCACAGGGGGACGCGGGATGAGTTACAACCAGCCAGGGCCGTACGGGCAGCAGCCCCAGCAGCCGGGCCCGTACGGGCAGCAGCCCCCGAACCCGTACGGCCAGCCCGCCCCGCAGCCGGGCTACGGCTACCCCCAGCAGGCCCCGCCCCCGGCCTACCCCCAGCCGACCCCTCCCCCGCCCCCGCCGCCGGCCTTCCCCCAGCAGGGCGGCTACCCGCAGCAGCCCCCGCAGCCCGCGTACGGCTACCAGCAGCCCCCGCAGCAGGGCTACATGCCCCCGCCGACGCCCCCGAAGAAGTCCAAGGCGGGCCCGATCATCGCGGCGGTCGTGGCCGTAGCCGTCATCGGCGGCGCCGGCTGGTGGTTCCTGGGCGGCGGCGCGGGCGGCTCGGTCTCGGACGCGACGAAGGGCTACAAGCTGGTCGCCCCTGAGTCGGTGGGCGAGTTCCAGAAGAACCCGAGCTACAAAGAGTCGCCCATCACCGACAAGGACAAGCAGGAAGCCGAGGCCGCGGGCATCAAGAACCCGACCAAGGTGGGCATGAGCTACCTGGCCGGCGACCCCAAGACCCCGCTGACCAACAAGAACCTGAACTTCAGCGGCTTCTACGGTGAGATCGCCGATCCGGAGAAGACGGTCGACGGCTACTTCGCCATGGCCAAGCTGAACCTCTCCAAGGCCAACGACAAGCTGACGGCCGATCTCATCGGAAGCCCGAAGGAGATCACCCCGTCGGGCTTCAAGGGCGCGGTGCTCAAGTGCCAGGAGCTCAAGTACACCTCGAAGGACCCGAAGGCGACGGGCGGCATCAAGGAGTTCTCGGCGCCGATCTGCATCTGGGGTGACTACAGCACCCTGGGCGTGGTCAGCGCCGGCGACACGGCCTCCGCGCTCGCCGGCAAGGCCGGCTACACCCTCGAGCAGGACGCGGACCTCGCCGCGAAGATCTACAACACCGCCCGCGTGAAGAAGTAGTCGCGCAGCACGGCACACGCAGAAGGGGCGCCCCCGGCCGGGAGCGCCCCTTCTCGTGTCTGCCGTGCGGCTACGCCGACTTCTCCTGCGGGCCCTGGTCCTTCGGGACGATGCGGGGGACCAGGGTCGGGTTGACGTTCGAGCGGACCACGTCCGCCGTGATGACCACGCGGGCCACGTCCTTGCGGGACGGGACCTCGTACATCACCGACATCAGGACCTCTTCCATGATGGCGCGCAGACCGCGCGCGCCCGTCTGGCGGAGGATGGCCTGGTCGGCGATGGCCTCCAGGGCCTCGCGCTCGAAGTCCAGCTCCACGCCGTCGAGTTCGAACAGCCGCTGGTACTGCTTCACCAGCGCGTTGCGCGGCTCGACCAGGATCTGGAGCAGGGCCTCGCGGTCCAGGTTGTGGACCGAGGTGATGACGGGGAGACGGCCGATGAACTCGGGGATCATCCCGAACTTCACCAGGTCCTCCGGCATGACCTCCTGGAACTGGTCGCTCGCCTCGATCTCCCGCTTCGAGCGGATCGTCGCCCCGAAGCCGATGCCCTTGGCGCCCGCGCGCGACTCGATGATCTTCTCCAGGCCGGCGAAGGCGCCGCCCACGATGAAGAGCACGTTCGTCGTGTCGATCTGGATGAACTCCTGGTGCGGGTGCTTGCGGCCGCCCTGCGGCGGCACCGAGGCGGTCGTGCCCTCCAGGATCTTCAGGAGGGCCTGCTGCACGCCCTCGCCGGAGACGTCGCGCGTGATCGACGGGTTCTCGCTCTTGCGGGCGACCTTGTCGATCTCGTCGATGTAGATGATCCCGGTCTCGGCCTTCTTGACGTCGTAGTCGGCCGCCTGGATCAGCTTGAGGAGGATGTTCTCCACGTCCTCGCCGACGTACCCGGCCTCCGTCAGCGCCGTCGCGTCGGCGATGGCGAACGGGACGTTCAGCATGCGGGCCAGCGTCTGGGCCAGCAGGGTCTTGCCCGAGCCCGTGGGGCCCAGCAGCAGGATGTTGGACTTCGCGAGCTCGATCGCGTCGTCGCGGCCCTGCGCGCCGCCGTTCTCGCCGGCCTGGACGCGCTTGTAGTGGTTGTAGACCGCCACCGAGAGCGCCTTCTTCGCCGGCTCCTGGCCGACGACGTAGCTCTCCAGGAACTCGTAGATCTCACGGGGCTTGGGGAGTTCCTCCCACCGGACCTCGGAAGTCTCCGCGAGTTCCTCTTCGATGATCTCGTTGCAGAGGTCGATGCACTCGTCGCAGATGTACACACCGGGTCCTGCGATGAGCTTCTTCACCTGCTTCTGGCTCTTCCCGCAGAACGAGCACTTGAGCAGGTCGCCGCCGTCACCGATGCGTGCCACGAGGTGCTTCCCCTTCGCCTGGGAGACGCTTGGTTCAGCGCTCCTGGTGCCTCATATCCGACGGTACCTTGCCGGGGGCCCCGTACGGGGCCCCCTTGGCACGGTTCACATCGCGGAATCCGCGCTGCGGCCGCGCCAACTGGCGGCAAGGATCAGGCCGCGTTCATCTTGCGGGTCGAGACGATCTGGTCGATCAGCCCGTAGGCCAGCGCGTCCTCGGCCGTGAGGATCTTGTCGCGCTCGATGTCGTCGCGGATCTTCTCGATCGGCGTCGTCGAGTGCTTGGCCAGCATGGTCTCCAGCTGGTCGCGCATGCGCAGGATCTCGTTGGCCGCGATCTCCAGGTCGGAGAGCTGCTCGCGGCCCGTGCCGCCGGACGGCTGGTGGATCAGCACGCGGGCGTTCGGGAGGGCCATGCGCTTGCCCGGCGTACCGGCGGCGAGCAGGACCGCGGCGGCGGAGGCCGCCTGGCCCATGCAGACCGTCTGGATGTCGGGCTTCACGAACTGCATCGTGTCGTAGATGGCCGTCAGCGCCGTGAAGGAGCCGCCGGGGCTGTTGATGTAGATCGAGATGTCGCGGTCCGGGTCCATCGACTCCAGGCACAGCAGCTGGGCCATGACGTCGTTGGCGGAGGCGTCGTCGATCTGCACGCCGAGGAAGATCACGCGCTCCTCGAAAAGCTTCGCGTACGGGTCGTACTCGCGCACGCCCTGCGAGGTGCGCTCGACGAAGCGCGGGACGACGTAGCGGTTGTCCACCTGCGGGCCGGAGTAGAGGCCGCTCGCGGAGAAGTTGTTCTGCATCTGGGTGTTCACCATCCTGGTGGCGTTCTGCGGGCTGGGGTTGCCTGGAGCGGGCCTGCGGGCGTACGGGGCCGTACGCCGGGCCCGGGGCGGTCAGGCCCCGGTGCCGCCGCCGCCCGGGACCAGGGACGCGGCGGAGATGATCTCGTCGATGAGGCCGTACTCCTTGGCCTCCTCCGCCGTGAACCAGCGGTCGCGGTCGCCGTCGCGGATGATGGCCTCCACGGTCTGGCCCGAGTGGTGCGCGGTGATCTCGGCCATGCGCTGCTTGGTGCGCAGCAGGTACTGGGCCTGGATCTTGATGTCCGACGCGGTGCCGCCGATGCCGGCGGAGCCCTGGTGCATCAGGATGTCGGTGTTCGGGAGCGCGAAGCGCTTGCCCGGGGTGCCGCCGGTGAGCAGGAACTGGCCCATGGAGGCGGCCATGCCCATGCCGATGGTGATGACGTCGTTCGGGATGTACTGCATGGTGTCGTAGATCGCCATGCCGGCCGTCACGGAGCCACCGGGGCTGTTGATGTACAGGTAGATGTCCTTCTCCGGGTCCGCGGCCAGGAGGAGGAGCTGCGCCGTGATCTTGTTGGCGATCTCGTCGTCGACCTGCTGGCCGAGGAAGATGATGCGCTCGCCGAGCAGCCGGTTGTAGACATGGTCGCCGAGGCCGCCACCGATGGACGGCTCACCCGCGGCGTAAGGCTTCAGATTCGTCACGTATCCACCTGCTCGTCTCCGACGGCCACATGCCGTCTCAGCGTCTCGTTCTGGGGCGCGGACCGGCCGGTGGTGCGATGCCCCGCCGGCTACGGGTAGTCCCGTGCCCTCGTATTCATGGACCCTAACGCGCAGGTCGGACAACGCCATCCCGCTTCCCGAACTGTTCGCTCGGAGCGCAAGGTCCCGAGGGCCCCGCGAGGGCACGCGGAAGGGCCCGTACGCGACTGCGTCCGGGCCCTTCGCGGCACTGCTCGGCGGGCTCAGCCCGGGGTGTTACTTGGCCTCGTCGGCCTTGGCCTCGTCGTCACCCTCGACGGCGGCCTCGACGACCTCGGCGGCCGTCTCGACCTCGTCCTCGTCGTCGGACAGGTCGATGACCTCACCCTTGGTGTCGACGACCTTGGCGGCCTCGACGACGACCGCGAGGGCCTTGCCGCGGGCGACCTCGCCGACCAGCATCGGGACCTGGCCGCCCTCGACGACGGCCTGGGCGAACTGGTCGGGGGACATGCCGGAGGACTGCGCGCGGCGCATGAGGTGCTCGGTGAGCTCCTCCTGGTTGACGCCCAGCTTCTCCTTGTTGACCAGCGCGTCGAGGACGAACTGGGTCTTGATGCCCTTGACGGCCTGCTCGGAGGTCTCGGCGTCGAACTCCTCGACCGTCTTGCCCTGGATCTCGAGGAACTTCTCGAGGTTCAGGCCCATCTGGCCGAGCTGGTGGTGCTCCAGGTTGTGCTTGCGGGTCTGGACCTCGTCCGCGAGGAGCTTCTCGGGGATCGGGACCTCGACGAGCTCCAGCAGCTTCTCCAGGACGCGCTCCTGGGCCTGCGTGGCCTGGTCGTACTGCTTCATGTTCTCGAGGCGCTTGCGGCTGTCGGCCTTCAGCTCCTCGAGGGTGTCGAACTCGCTCGCCATCTGCGCGAACTCGTCGTCCAGCTCCGGCAGCTCACGGGCGGAGACCTTGGTGACCTTGACGGTGACCTCGGCGTCCTTGCCCTCGGCGGAGCCGCCCTTCAGCTGCGAGGTGAAGGTGGCCTCGCCACCGGCCTCGAGGCCCTTGACGGCCTCGTCGATGCCGTCGAGGAGCTCGCCCGAGCCGATGGTGTAGGAGACGTCGGTGGCGACGCCGTCCGCGAGGACCTCGCCGTCGACCTTGGCCTCGAGGTCGATGGTGACGACGTCACCCTCGGCGGCGGCGCGCTCGACGTCCTTGGTGGACGCGAAGCGGCTGCGCAGCTGCTCGACCGACTTCTCGACGTCCTCGTCCGAGACCTCGACGGCGTCGACCTCGACCTCGATGCCGGAGTAGTCCGGGATCTCGATCTCGGGGCGCACGTCGACCTCGGCGGTGAAGGCCAGCAGCTCGCCGTCCTTCAGCTCGGTGATGTCGACCTCGGGCTGACCCAGCGGGTTCAGGTCGGCCTCGTTGACGGCCTCGGTGTAGAACTTCGGGAGGGCGTCGTTGACGGCCTCCTCCAGCACCGCACCGCGGCCGAAGCGCTGGTCGATGACGCGGGCAGGGATCTTGCCCTTGCGGAAGCCCTTCACCGTGACCTGCTGGTTGATCTTCTTGTACGCCGCGTCGAGGCTGTCCTTGAGCTCCTCGAAGGGCACCTCGACAGTGAGCCGAACCCGAGTCGGGTTCAGGGTCTCCACGGCGCTCTTCACGGTTCGGTCTCCTTGTGGCTGACTGCTGGGGGTTCTGCCGGATCGCTGCGATTCAGCGGCCTCGGCGGATTCGGCCCGGTACATCAGACACACGGGCACGCAGCTTGCATAGTAACCGCAAGCGGCAATCAGCCCACAACGCGATCTTCGTGGGGGGACTGCTGGTGGTCGGGGTGGCCGGATTCGAACCGACGACCTTCCGCTCCCAAAGCGGACGCGCTACCAAGCTGCGCCACACCCCGTCGGTGCGACACGTAGGGTACACGCCCGAAAACCCTCCGACGCCCCCGGTTTTCCCGCCGGGCGCACGCGCGCGTGGAGCGGGGCGGGGACACGGCGCCCGAAAGCGGTGTGCACTCCCCCGCCGCGACCCGCTAGGATGCTGTCCGTGCCGCGGTCCGACGGACCTGCGGCGCGCGTGTTGCGGGTGTAGCTCAATGGTAGAGCCCTAGTCTTCCAAACTAGCTACGCGGGTTCGATTCCCGTCACCCGCTCTGGACGGCTCAGGGCCGGACCGAGGACTGCTCCTCGGTCCGGCCCTGACGCGTTTCGCGGCCCGTGGGGGCTTTCAGAGCTTGATGCCGGCGATGGTGTCGGCGAGGGAGTTCAGGAAGCGGTTGACGTCCGGGGCGATGGAGCTGGACGCGAGGAAGAAGCCGAAGAGGACGGCGACGATCGCCGGGCCCGCCTTCATGTGCTTGCCGCGGATCAGGATCACCAGGATGACCGCCAACAGAACCACCACTGACAGCGAAATGGCCACTTCTGATCACACCTTCGGTCGTCCCCTGGCCGGCCCGGGGCATGCGCCCGTGCACACCCCCACATGGACCATCCTCCCACCAACCGGGCCCTCCTATCCGCCCCGTGACGAATCGACGAGACGGCTTTCGCGCCAAACGGAGACGAACCGGAGACATTTCGGGCGGGAGGGGAGCGCCGGGCGGGAGGTCAGGGGGCGGTGATGCCGAGGAGGGAGCGGACGCGGGCGTACTTCGCGGTCAGCCGGTCCCGGGTGGGCGCGTCCAGCACGGAGAGGCGTACGGGGTCCGCGTTGTGCGCGAGGTCGGCCTCCTTGACGAGGACGGCCCCGGGCGTCGCGAGGATCCGGGCCGTGTACTCCTCCACCGGTTCTCCGGGGCGCTTCGTGAGCGCCAGGACCATGTCCTTGACCTCTTGCGGGAGGGCGGCCGCCGCGAGCTGCTCCGCGCTGAGCGCGTCGTCCTCGACGGAGTCGTGCAGCCAGGCGGCGGCCTGCTGGGCGGGGGTGCCGCCGCGCTTGCTCACGCCCTCGGCCACGGCCGCGAGGTGCTCGGCGTAGGGGCGGCCGGCCTTGTCGGTCTGGCCCTCGTGCGCGGAGCGGGCCAGGGCCTCGACCTCGGCGAGGGTCAGGGAGCGTTCGGTCATGCGATCTCCTTCGTTGCCGCGCGGAGGGCTTCGGCGGCCCGGCGCACGTCGGCAGGTGTAGTACGCCAGTTGGAGAACGCGGCGCGCAGGCCGGGGGTTCCCCCGAGGACGGTGGGGGTCACGAAGACCTCGGCGGACACGGCTTCGCGCAGGGCGGCCAGCCGTTCGGGGGTGGGGTCGTCGGCGAGGGTGAAGCAGACGACGTTGAGGCGTACGGGGGCGAGCAGGCGCAGGGCCGGGTCCGCCTCCAGGAGCCCGCCGAGCTCGAGGGCGCAGGCGGTGTCGCGTTCGACGATCTCCCGGTGGCCCTCGCGGCCGTAGGCGCGCAGGGTGAACCAGGCGGCCAGGGCGCGCAGCCGGTGGGAGTTCTCCGGGGTGAGGTGGACCAGGTCGGGGTCGGCGCCGAGGGGGCCGAGGTAGGCGGCGGAGTTGGCGAAGACGCGGGCCTGGAGGTCGCGGCGGCGGGTGAACTGGACGGCGCTGTCGTAGGGGACGTTGAGCCACTTGTGGAGGTCGACGCAGACGGAGTCGGAGGCGTCGAGGCCCTCGGTGAGGTGGGCGTGGTCCGGGGAGAGGGCGGCGAAGGCGCCGAAGGCGGCGTCGGTGTGCAGCCAGAAGTCGTGGCGGTCCTTGAGCGCGGCGACGGCCCGGAGGTCGTCGAAGTCGACGGTGTTGACGGTGCCGGCGTTGGCGACGACGACGGCCGGGCCCGGGGTGTCGGCGAGGGCGCGGTCCAGGGCGGCGGGGTCGACGGCCTCGCGGCCGGGCAGCGTGGGCACCGGGACGAGGGCGGCGCGGCCGAGGCCGAGGACGGAGAGGGCCTTGGCGATGGAGGAGTGCGGGGCGCCGGAGAGGACGCGGACGGGGCCGAGCGCGGCGACGCCGTCCTGGGCCGGGGAGACGCCGAGGCGCTCTCCGAGCCATTCGCGGGCGAGGGCGAGGCCGACGGTGTTGGACATGGTGGCGCCGCTGACGAAGGTGCCGGTGTGGGCGGGGGTCAGCCCGAAGAGCTCGCGGAGCCAGGCGACGGTCTCGCGTTCGAGGTGCTGGCCGGCGCCGTCCATGCCGGAGTTGGAGTTCTGGTCGTGGACGGCGGTCAGCCAGTCCCCCGCGAGGGCGGCGGGGGTGGCGCCGCCGGTGACGAAGCCGAGGTAGCGGGGGCCGGCGGAGGCGGAGAGGCGGGGCTCCCAGCGGTCCCGGAAGTCGGCGAGCGCGGCCTCGGCGCCGGCGCCGTGCGCGGGGAGGCGGCGGGGTTCGGGCGGCCCGTCCCGCAGGGGCACGACGGGCCGCGCGTCCAGCCCGGCGAGGGCCTCTGCGGAGGCGTCCCTGACGGCGTCGAGGAGGGCGGGGAGGCGGGCGAGGTCGGCGGCGAGGGTGGGGTCCATGGGCGGAAGGTATCCCCGGCGGGGCTCACCCGAACGGGCCAATCCCGCCCCGGTGGCCCGGAACGCCCATGCCGCTGCCGGCCGGGGGCGCGGGTGCGGGTGCGGATGCCGCTGCGCGGAGCCGTCTCCCCGCCCCGCCCTTCCTCCGTTCCCAGGGGGCTCCGCCCCCAGACCCCCGCGCCTCAAACGCCGACGCGGCTAGAAGGGCGCGCGGCGGATCAGGAGGAGGGCTCGGTCGTCGTTGACGTCCTTCGCGACCTTTTCGATCAGGTGCCAGGCCGCCCCCTCCCACCCGGCGGCCACGTACCGGTCGGCCTCCCCCGTCAGCCGGTCGATGCCCTCGCTGATCTCGCGGTCGGCGGTTTCGACCAGGCCGTCGGTGAAGAGCATCAGGACGTCGCCGGGCCGCAGGTTCCCGCGGGCCGGTTCGAACTCGGCCCCGTCGTAGACGCCCAGCAGCGGTCCCTCGCCTGACCTCTCCTGCCAGCGGCCGGTTCCGGCGGACAGCTGGAGGGCGGGGAGGTGGCCGGCGGAGAGGAGTTCGTAGTCGCCGGTCTCCAGGTCCAGGACGAGGTGGATGGAGGTGGCGAAGCCCTCGTCCCAGTCCTGGCGGAGCAGGTAGCCGTTGGCGGCGGGGAGGAAGTCCTGGGGCGGGAGGGCGCCGAGGAGGCCGCCGAAGGCGCCGGAGAGGAGGAGGGCCCGCGATCCGGCCTCCATGCCCTTGCCGGAGACGTCGGTGAGGACGACCTCCAGGGTGCGCCCCCCGTTGGTGCGGGCGGCGACGACGAAGTCCCCGGAGAAGGACTGGCCGCCGGCCGGCCGCAGGGCCATCTCGCGGTGCCAGCCGGGCGGCAGGGCGGGCAGCTTGCTCTGCACCCGGATGCGTTCGCGCAGGTCGAAGAGCATGGTGCCGCCGCGCCGCCAGGGCACGCCGACGCGGCTGCGGAACTGGGCGATGATCAGCCCGAAGAACCCGCAGGCGGCGACGACGAGGACGGTTCCCGGGGTGACCCGGGCCGGCCCCTCGGTGTAGGGGCCGAGGACCAGGGCCTCGACGATCAGCGCGGTCGCGGAGGCGGCATAGAGGCCGAGCAGGCTGGCGGGCCGCAGCAGCAGGCCGCCGGCCACGATGGGCAGGACGAGCGCCGACGGCGAGAACCAGACGGGCAGCATCAGCGTGCCGCAGGCGATCGCGGGGACGGTCAGCAGCAGGCCCCCGAAGGCCAGCCAGTCGGACGCGTCGCCGCGGAAATAGTCGACGGCGGACTTGCGCAGGGCGGTGCGTGCCCGGTGCGACAGCATGCGCGCCCGGGCCATGAGCGTCTCCACACGTGCTCCGGCCATCGTTCGGGACCCTATCCATCATGGCTGTGTGCGCGCAGGGGTACCCCCGTTCCGCGGCTCCGGGAAGGCTCGAAAACAGTTCGACCGGCCCGTCTTGCCCTGGTAGGGATGACCACATGGCTCTTGATACGCGCGTATTGCAGGCTGATGAGTGGGATGTCTGGTACGACCATCTGGAACTGGCGTTCGGCGGTGTGCCGGAAACCCCCGAGGAGCGGACGCTCTACCGGTCCCTGACGGAGCTCGACCGCTCGCTGGGCGTCTGGGACGGCGGGACCTGTGTCGGCTCGGCCGGCGCCTTCAGCTTCCGGCTGTCGGTGCCGGGCGGGGCGGTGGTCCCGGCGGCGGGCGTGACGATGGTGGGCGTGGCGCCGACCCACCGCAGGCGGGGCGTGCTGACCTCGATGATGCGGCGCCAGCTGGACGACGTCCGTGCGGGTGGCGAACCGGTCGCCGTGCTGACGGCGTCGGAGCCGGAGATCTACGGGCGCTTCGGCTACGGCACGGCCGCCTACGCCCTGTCGTTCGACATCGACACGACCCGCGTACGGCTGAACGTGCCGCCGGGGACGGACGGGGTGCGGCTGCGGCTCGTGGACCCGCTGAAGTCGCTGGCCGACTGCGAGCGGGTGTACGCCGCCCTGGTCGCGGGCCGGCCGGGGATGCCGGCCCGGCAGCCGGGCTGGGAGCGGCAGGCGCTGCTGGACCCGGAGTCGCGGCGGGAGGGGGCGTCGCCGCTGAAGTGCGTGGTGGCGGAGGACGCCGACGGCACGGTCGTCGGCTACGCCCGGTACCGGGTGCGGCCGGACTGGGAGCCGACCGGGTCGGACGGCAAGGTGCTGGTCGGCGAGGTGGACGCGCTGGATCCGGCCTCGTACGCGGCGCTGTGGCGGTACCTGTTCGAGATCGACCTGACCTGGCACGTACAGGTGTACGGGCGGCCGGCGGACGATCCGCTGCTGCACCTGGTCAACGACGTCCGGCGGATCCGGGCGCGCCAGCGGGACGCGCTGCACCTGCGGGTGGTGGACCTGCCGGGGGCGCTGGAGGCGCGGGGGTACGGCGCTCCGGTGGACGTGGTGCTGGAGGTGGAGGACGCGTTCTGTCCGTGGAACGCGGGGCGGTGGCGGCTGACGGCCGACGGGTCCGGGGCGGCGCGCTGCGTGCGCAGCGATGACGCGGCGGAGCTGGAGCTGTCGGTGCGGGAGCTGGGCTCGGCGTACCTGGGCGGGGTGACGCTGACCTCGCTCGCGGCGGCCGGCCGCGTACGGGAGCTCCGGGCGGGCGCCCTGCGGGAGGCCTCGCGGGCCTTCGCGGGCGACGTCGCCCCCTGGCTTCCGCACGGCTTCTGACCCCGCCCCCCTCAGGGGGCGGCCCGCGCGGCTAGCGCTGCTGGCAGGTGGGGCACCAGAAGAGGTTGCGGTTGGCGAGGCCGGCCGTGCGGATCTCGCCGCCGCAGATGTGGCAGGGCAGGTTCGCGCGCCGGTACACGTACACCTCTCCCCCGTGGTCGTCCACGCGCGGCGGGCGGCCCATGGCCTCCGGGAGGTGTTCGTCGCGGACCGTGTCGATGCGGTTGCGGCGGACGCCCTCGCGCATGAGTGCGGCCAGGTCGGTCCACATCGCGTCCCACTCGGCGCGGGTGAGGTCCTTGCCCTGGCGGTAGGGGTCGATGCCGTGCCGGAAGAGGACCTCGGCGCGGTAGACGTTGCCGACCCCCGCGATGACCTTCTGGTCCATCAGGAGGGCGGCGACGGTGGTGCGGCTGCGGGAGATGCGGGACCAGGCGCGGCCGGGGTCGTCGGCGGGGCGCAGCGGGTCGGGGCCCAGGCGGTCGTGTATCGCCTTCTTCTCGGCCTCCGTGAGCAGCGCGCAGGCGGTCGGGCCGCGCAGGTCGGCGTAGTGGTCCTCGTTCAGCAGGCGCAGCCGCACCGTGTCGGTGGCCGGCGGGGCCGGGGCGGGGCCGAAGCCGAGTTTGCCGAAGAGGCCGAGGTGGATGTGGATCCAGGCGTCGCCGAGCTCCAGGAAGAGGTGCTTGCCGTGGGCCTCGGCGCTCTCCAGCTCGCGTCCGTCGAGCAGGGCGGCGCTTTCGGCGAAGCGTCCCTGGGGGCTGCTGACCCGGACCGGGCGGGCCGCGAAGCGCTCGGTGTGGTCCTGGGCGAGGCGGTGGATCGTATGGCCCTCGGGCACGCCGTGCTCCTGCTTCCTTCGGTCGGCGGTCGGGAGCGTGCCGCCGGACGGACCGCGTCCGGCGGCACGGGGGGTTACTGGTCCTGCGGGTGGTGGGCCGGGATCGGGGGGAGCTCGCCGGTCTGCTCGTAGGCCGAGAGCATGTCGATGCGGCGGGTGTGGCGCTCCTCGTCGGAGTACGGGGTCGCGAGGAAGGCCTCGATGAAGGCGGTGGCCTCGTCCTGGGTGTGCATGCGGCCGCCGACCGAGATGACGTTGGCGTTGTTGTGCTCGCGGCCGAGCTTGGCGGTCTCCACGCTCCAGGCGAGGATGGCGCGGACGCCCTTGACCTTGTTGGCGGCGATCTGCTCGCCGTTGCCGGAGCCGCCGATCACGATGCCGAGGCTGTCGGCGTCCGCGGCGGTCTTCTCCGCGGCCCGGAGGCAGAACGGCGGGTAGTCGTCCACCGCGTCGTAGATGTGGGGCCCGCAGTCGACGGGCTCGTGGCCGTTGTTCTTGAGCCAGTCCACGAGGTGGTTCTTGAGCTCAAAGCCGGCATGGTCGGATCCGAGATACACGCGCATGGGTCGAGTGTGGCACGGGTGACCTCGAGGGAGGTCGGAGGGGTGTCGCATAAATCACTTCTAAACCTCAAGTAAACCCAAAGAACGCAGACGGGAGGGGCCGGGACCTTGATCCCGGGATGGGGGCCTTGGGTAACCATCGGAAGAAGGTCTTCCGTCCTGGCCGGAAATCGGGTTTGAATGCCGGAACTCTCCACCCGAGAACCAAAGGATTCGTCCATGAGCACGACGACGACCCTTCAGAAGGCAGGCGACCCGACCGGCGAACCCGGTTCCGCCCAGCCCTCCGACGGTCTCAAGGCCGGTCTCAAGAACCGCCACCTTTCCATGATCGCCATCGGCGGCGTCATCGGCGCCGGCCTGTTCGTCGGCTCCGGCGGCGGTATCGCCAAGGCCGGCCCCGCGATCCTGATCTCGTACCTGCTCGTGGGCGCGATGGTCGTCTTCGTGATGCGGATGCTCGGCGAGATGGCCGCCGCCAGCCCGAACTCGGGCTCCTTCTCCGCTTACGCCGACCGTGCGCTCGGCCGCTGGGCCGGCTTCTCCATCGGCTGGCTCTACTGGTTCTTCTGGGTCGTCGTGCTCGCCGTCGAGGCGACCGCCGGCGCGAAGATCCTCGAGGGCTGGGTCCCGGCCGTCCCGCAGTGGGCCTGGGCCCTGATCGTGATGGTCGTCCTGACCGCCACCAACCTCGGCTCCGTCGCCTCCTACGGCGAGTTCGAGTTCTGGTTCGCGGGCATCAAGGTCGTCGCCATCGGCGCCTTCGTGGTCGTCGGCATGCTCGCCGTCTTCGGCGTGCTGCCGGGCTCGGACAACCCGGGCGCGGGCTTCGCCCACCTCACCGACGCCGGCGGGTTCATGCCGAACGGCTGGGGCTCGGTCCTCACCGGTGTGCTGATGGTCGTCTTCTCCTTCATGGGCAGCGAGATCGTCACCCTGGCGGCCGGCGAGTCCGAGGACCCGCGCCGCGCGGTCACCAAGGCCACCAACTCGGTGATCTGGCGCATCGGCGTCTTCTACCTGGGCTCGATCTTCATCGTCCTGACCCTGCTGCCCTGGAACGACGAGTCGATCGTCAAGAAGGGCTCCTACGTCGCCGCCCTGGACTCGATCGGCATCGCGCACGCCGGCCAGATCATGAACGTGATCGTCCTGACGGCCGTCCTGTCCTGCCTGAACTCGGGCCTCTACACGGCCTCCCGCATGGCGTTCTCGCTGGGCGAGCGCGGTGACGCGCCCAAGGCCTTCGCCAAGACCAGCAAGAACGGCGTTCCCACGATCGCCATCCTGGGCTCGGTGGTCTTCGGCTTCATCGCCGTCTACTTCAACTACACCTCCCCGGACACCGTCTTCAACTTCCTGCTGAACTCGTCGGGCGCCATCGCGCTCTTCGTGTGGCTGGTCATCTGCCTGACCCAGCTGCGGATGCGCGGGATCCTGATGCGCGAGGCCCCGGAGAAGGTCACCGTCAAGATGTGGCTCTTCCCGTACCTCACGTGGGCCACCGCCGCGATGATCACCTTCGTCCTCGGCTACATGGTCTACGACAAGGACAACCGCGAGACGGTGCTGTACTCCCTGCTCGTCGCCGCCGTCGTGATCGCGATCGGCGTGGTGCGCAACGCCCGCCGCAAGAACGAGCTCGTGGCCGAGGCCGCGGCCGACGCCGTCACCGACGCCGCCTGACCGGCCCCGCACACGGCAGCAGCCCCGGACCGCCCTCTCGCGGTCCGGGGCTGCCGCGCAGGCGCCGGAAGGGAATTCCGTACGGGGTCAGCCGCGGCGGCCGGCCAGCTTCCAGGCGGCCGGCAGCGCGCCCATGGCCAGCGCGGCCTTGAGCGCGTCGCCGATCAGGAACGGGGTCAGGCCCGCCGCGACGGCGGCGGAGAGGGACATGCCGGTGACGGCCATCAGGTACGGCACGCCCACCGCGTAGATCACGGCCGAGCCGAGCACCATCGTGCCCGCCGTGAACAGCACCGAGCGGTCGGCGCCGCGCCGCGCGAGGGCGCCGGCGACGGTGGCGGCCAGCAGCATGCCGAGGACGTAGCCGAAGGAGGCGCCGCCCGCGCCGGCGGTGCCGCCCGCGAACCACGGCAGGCCGGCCGCGCCCAGGGCGGCGTACAGGCCGAGGGCGAGGAAGCCGCGGCGGGCGCCGAAGGCGGTGCCCACGAGCAGGGCGGCGAAGGTCTGGCCGGTGACCGGGACGGGCGAGCCGGGTACGGGTACGGAGATCTGCGCGGCCAGGCCGGTGAGCGCGGCTCCGCCGACGACGAGCGCGATGTCGCGGACGCGGCTCGCGGGCAGCAGGTCGGCGAGGACGGCGCCGGGCCGGAAGGAGACGGAAGCAGTGCTCATGAGGGGGCTCCGCGGGGTGGTGATCGACGGGACACCGTGACGCTAGTGCGCGCCGACGCGCCGCCCCACCGTCGGCCGGGACAAAGGCATACTGTCCGGTTTGGTGGGGACCACACAAAGGCCACGTCTTACACCTGAGTTGAAGTGATCCCCATCACGGGGAAGATCCGGCCACACATCCTTTTTGCTCCTATGGGATCCCTCCGGCCAGACTGTAGGGTCCCGCCAATCCCTTGCGCAGCCCCCATCGCCGCTTGGCCGACCGAGAGAGTACGAGCATCTCCTCATGCGCGACTCATTGCCCGAACCGTCCGTCACCGAGGGCGGTCTGCCCCCGGAACCCCTGAGCCACAGTCTCAAGCAGCGCCACCTGACCATGCTGGGCCTCGGCGGCGTCATCGGCGCCGGCCTCTTCGTCGGCTCCGGCGCCGGCATCGGCATCGCCGGACCCGCGATCATCTGCTCGTACCTGCTCGCGGGCGCGCTCGCGATGCTGGTGATGCGGGCCCTCGGCGAGATGTCCGCCGCGATGCCCGCCTCGGGTTCCTTCTCCGTCTACGCGGAGAAGGCCCTGGGGCGCTGGGCCGGCTTCTCGGCGGGCTGGCTGTACTGGTTCCTGCTGGTCGTGGTGCTCGCCGTGGAGGCGACCGGCGCCGCGAAGATCGCCCACGGCTGGCTGCCGTCGGTGGACCAGTGGGTGTGGGTGCTGCTGTTCATGGTGGTGTTCACCGTCTCCAACCTGGCGGCCGTGCGGAACTTCGGCGAGTTCGAGTTCTGGTTCGCCGCGCTCAAGGTCGGCGCGATCGTGCTGTTCCTGATCCTGGGCACCCTCGCCGTCTTCGGGCTCCTGCCGGACACCGACCCGGTGGGTCTGGACAACCTGACCGGCCAGGGCGGGTTCTTCCCCAAGGGCATGGGCGGCGTGATCGCCGGCATGCTGGCGGTCGTCTTCGCCTTCGGCGGCCTGGAGGTCGTCACCATCGCGGCCGCCGAGTCGGACGACCCGGCCCGGTCGGTGTCCCGCGCGGTGCGCAGCGCGGTGTGGCGCATCCTCTTCTTCTACGTGGGCTCGATGCTGGTCATCGTGACCCTGCTGCCCTGGGACTCGCTCAAGCCCGGCGAGAGCCCGTACGTGGCCGTGCTGGACTCGATCGGGATCCCGGCGGCCGGGCAGATCATGAACATCGTGGTGTTCGTGGCGCTGCTGTCGGCGCTGAACGCGAACCTGTACGGCTCCTCGCGCATCATCTTCTCGCTGGCCGAGCGGGGTGAGGCGCCGAAGGCGCTGCTGAAGGTCTCGGGCGGCGGGGTGCCGCGACGGGCGGTGCTGGCCTCGGTGGTCTTCGGTTTCGCCTCGGTGGTGCTGAACCTGCTGTGGCCGGACACGGTGTTCCTCTACATGCTCAACGCGGTCGGCGCGGTGCTGCTGTTCGTATGGGTGCTGATCGCGGTGTCGCAGCTGCGGCTGCGGCCCCGGCTGGAGCGGGAGATGCCGGAGCGGCTGACCCTGCCGATGTGGGCGTTCCCGTACCTGACGTGGGCGGCGCTGCTGGGGATGGCGGCGGTGCTGGTGCTGATGCTGTTCGACGACTCGGCGCGGCCGCAGCTGCTGTGGTCCTCGGGCGCGGCGGCGGTGGTGCTCCTGGTGGCCGGGTACCGGGAGCTGCGGGCGCGGCGGGGCTGAGCACCCGTCATCCGCGGACGCGCGACGAGAACGGCCCGGGACTTTGCGTCCCGGGCCGTTCTCGTTGCGTGCGGGCGGCGGTCACGGCGCGTGAGCCGAGTGTCCGGATGCTGAACGGTCAACGTCCGATAAACGGACGGTCGGCAGACTGGGCCCATGAGTCAGAGCACCATCACGCCTCCCGAACTGCGGCCGTCCGCGCCCGGATCCCCCCTCGGCAGCGGCCTCAAGCAGCGCCACCTCTCGATGATCGCCCTCGGCGGCGTCATCGGTGCCGGCCTCTTCGTCGGCTCGGGCGCCGGCATCGCGGCCGCGGGACCCTCGATCGTGCTCGCGTACGCCGTGTCCGGTGTGCTGGTGCTGTTCGTGATGCGGATGCTCGGCGAGATGTCGGCGGCCGATCCGGCGTCGGGCTCGTTCTCGGTGCACGCCGAGCGGGCGATCGGCCCCTGGGCCGGGTTCACGGCGGGCTGGATGTTCTGGACCCTGCTGTGCGTGGGCGTGGCCATCGAGGCCATCGGCGCGGCGCACATCATGACGGGCTGGTTCCCGGGCACCCCGTCGTGGCTGTGGGTGCTGGTGTTCATGGCCCTGTTCTGCGGCAGCAACCTGGGCGCGGTGCGCAACTTCGGCGAGTTCGAGTTCTGGTTCGCCGCCCTGAAGATCGGTGCGATCGGGCTGTTCCTGACCCTGGGCGTGCTCGCCGTCCTGGGCCTGCTGCCCGGGACCTCCTCCCCCGGCGCCGCCAACCTGCTGCACGACGGCGGGTTCCTGCCCAACGGGGTCGACGGTCTGCTCGTCGGCGTGCTGGCCTCGGTCGTCGCCTACGGCGGCCTGGAGACGGTGACCATCGCGGCGGCCGAGTCCGACGACCCGGTGCGGGGCGTGGCCAAGGCCGTGCGGACCACCATGTGGCGGATCGCGATCGTCTACGTCGGCTCGATGCTGGTGGTCGTCACCCTGCTGCCCTGGAACGACCCGTCGGTCACCGGCCAGGGCCCGTACGCCGCGGCCCTGGACCACCTGGGCATCCCGGCGGCCGGCCAGATCATGAACGCGGTCATCCTGATCGCCCTGCTGTCCGCGATGAACGCCAACATCTACGGCTCCTCGCGCATGGCCCACTCGCTGGTCTCCCGGGGTCAGGGCCCGAAGGCCCTGGGCAAGGTCTCGGGCGGGGTGCCGCGCCGGGCGGTGCTGGCCTCCTCGGGCTTCGGGTTCGTCACCGTCCTGCTGTCGTACTGGTACCCGGACACCCTGTTCGCCTGGCTGCTGAACATGGTCGGCGGGGTCATCCTCATCGTCTGGGGCTTCATCGCGGTCTCGCAGTTCGTGCTGCGCCGGCGGCTGGAGCGGGTGGCCCCCGAGAAGCTGACCGTGCGGATGTGGGGCTTCCCCTATCTGACGTGGGTGTCGCTGGCCGGGGTGGCCGGGGTGCTGGTGCTGATGGCCGTGGGCGAGGACACCCGCTCGCAGGTGCTGTTCACCGGCGGCCTGGCGGTGGCCCTGGCGGCGACCGGGTACCTGATGCAGCGCCGGGCGGCGCGCCGGAACTGACGGCCCGGCGGCTCCCCGGCCCCCTTCGAGGCGGATCCCGTGTGCGACCACGGGGTCCGCCTCTCTTCGTACCCGGGCCCCTTACGCGTGACTCGGAATAGATACTGCTAGCGTGCAGTTGCGCATTAATTGCAATAAGCGATTGGCACGCCGAGGGGACCGGATACACGCATGGCCATCTACACGCTTCCTGAGCTTCCTTACGACTACGCGGCGCTCGAACCGGTGATCAACCCGCAGATCATCGAGCTGCACCACGACAAGCACCACGCGGCCTACGTCACGGGCGCCAACACCACGCTGGAGCAGCTGGAGGAGGCGCGCGAGAAGGAGAACTGGGGCGCCCTCAACGGGCTGGAGAAGAACCTGGCCTTCCACCTCTCCGGCCACATCCTGCACAGCATCTACTGGCACAACATGGCCAGCCCGAAGACCGGCGAGGGCGGCGGCGAGCCGACCGCGGCCGACGGCGTGGGCGACCTCGCCGACGCGATCACCGAGTCCTTCGGCTCCTTCGTCAAGTTCAAGAAGCAGCTGACCTTCGCGTCCTCCGCGACGCAGGGCTCCGGCTGGGGCGTGCTGGCGTACGAGCCCGTCAGCGGCCGCCTGGTCGTCGAGCAGGTCTACGACCACCAGGGCAACGTGGGCGTCGCGAGCACGCCGATCCTGGTCTTCGACGCCTGGGAGCACGCCTTCTACCTGCAGTACAAGAACCAGAAGGTGGACTTCATCGAGGCGATGTGGAACGTCGTCAACTGGCAGGACGTGGCCCGCCGCTACGCCGACGCCAAGGCGAACACCCCGCTGCTGATCCCCGTCAAGGGCTGACCGGCACCCCTGATCCGCCCGCCTCGTGATCGTCTTCTCAGCCTTCGCGTGCGGGCGTGGTGAACGGAAGACCCCCGTGAGGACATGACTCACGGGGGTCTTCTGTGTGCGGGGGCGCGGACTACTCGAAGGACGGGCCCTTGGTGCGGGTGCGCTTGATCTCGTAGAAGCCCGGGGTGGAGGCGACCAGCAGCGTGCCGTCCCACAGGCGGGCGGCGGCCTCGCCGCGCGGGGCCGGGGTGACGACGGGGCCGAAGAAGGCCACCTCCTCGCCGTCGGCGCCGGGCACGGAGATCACCGGGGTGCCGACCTCCTGGCCGACGCGCTCGATGCCGTCGTTGTGGGAGTCGCGCAGCACCTGGTCGTACTCGTCGGAGTCGGCGTAGGCGAGCAGCTCGGCCGGGAGGCCGACCTCCGCCAGGGCGTCGGCGATGACCTCGCGGGTCGCACCCCGGTCCTCGTTGTGGATCTTGGTGCCGAGGGCGGTGTACAGCTTGCCCGTGACCTCCTCGCCGAACTTCTGCTGCGCGGCGACCACCACGCGCACCGGGGCCCAGCCCTTGGGGCCGAGGAGCTCGCGGTAGCGCTCGGGCAGCTCGTCGAGCTTGTCCTCGTTGAGCACCGCCAGGCTCATCACGTGCCAGCGGACCTCGACGTCACGGACCTTCTCGACCTCCAGCATCCAGCGGGAGGTCATCCAGGCCCAGGGGCAGAGCGGGTCGAACCAGAAGTCGACCGGGGTCTTCTCGCGCACCTGGGTGTCGGTCATGTCTCTCCTCGGGTCACGTGCGGCGTCTGCGTCAGGTTCCTCCTGCCCAACCGGGCCGAAGCCGCCCGCATTCCCCCCGTGGGAGGATTCGGCCGAAGAAGCGATCACGCACGAAGGAGTGCTTACGTGCCCGGTGAGAATCTGTCCCGCGACGAGGCCCGCGCACGGGCCGAGCTGCTGTCCGTCGACGGGTACGAGGTGGTCCTCGACCTGAGGTCCGCCGTGGACGAGGCCGAACCGGCCGAGGGTCCCCGTACGTTCCGCTCGGTGACCACCGTGCGTTTCCGTGCCGCGGCACCCGGCGCCTCCTCGTTCGCCGACCTCATCGCCCCCTCGGTGAACGCGGTCACCCTGAACGGGCGCGCCCTGGACCCGGCCGTCGTCTTCGACGGCGCGCGCATCGCCCTGGACGGGCTGGCCGCCGAGAACGTCCTGGTCGTCGACGCGAACTGCGCCTACAGCCGGACCGGCGAGGGCATGCACCGCTTCGTCGACCCGGAGGACGGCGAGGTCTACCTCTACACCCAGTACGAGCCGGCGGACGCCCGGCGGGTGTACGCGAACTTCGAGCAGCCCGACCTGAAGGCCCCCTACCGCTTCGAGGTGACCGCCCCCGAGGGCTGGACCGTGTGGAGCAACGGGGCGGAGGAATCCCGCGAGGGCGGGGTGTGGCGGTTCGCCGAGACCGCGCCCATCTCCACGTACATCACCTGCGTGGTGGCGGGCCCCTACCACTACGTCACGGACACCTACACGCGCGGGGACCTGACGATCCCGCTGGGCGCGATGTGCCGCAAGGGGCTGGCGAGGCACTTCGACGCGGACGACGTGTTCCTCGTCACCAAGCAGGGCTTCGACCTCTTCCACGAGATCTTCGACTACCCCTACCCCTTCGGGAAGTACGACCAGGCCTTCGTGCCCGAGTACAACCTGGGCGCCATGGAGAACCCGGGCATGGTGACCTTCCGCGAGGAGTACATCTTCCGCGGCAAGGTCACGCAGGCCTCGTACGAGCGGCGCGCGAACGTCATCCTGCACGAGATGGCGCACATGTGGTTCGGCGACCTGGTCACCATGAAGTGGTGGGACGACCTGTGGCTGAAGGAGTCCTTCGCGGACTTCATGGGCTCCTTCGGGCTCGTCGAGGCCACCCGCTTCGACCAGGCCTGGGTCACCTTCGCCAACAACCGCAAGGCGTGGGCCTACCGGGCCGACCAGCTGCCGTCCACCCACCCGATCACGGCCGACATCCGTGACCTGGAGGACGCCAAGCTGAACTTCGACGGGATCACCTACGCCAAGGGCGCGTCCGTCCTCAAGCAGCTCGTCGCGTACGTGGGCCGGGAGGCGTTCCTGGACGGCGCGCGGCGCTACTTCAAGGCGCACGCGTACGGGAACACCACCCTGGACGACCTGCTGTCGGTACTCGGCGAGGTCTCCGGGCGGGACATGGCCGAGTGGTCGCGCGCCTGGCTCCAGACGGCGGGCGTCAACTCGCTCACCCCCCAGGTCACCACCGACGCGGCCGGCCGGCTGACCGAGCTGGCCGTGGTCCAGGAGGGCGAGGAGCTGCGCCCGCACCGGGTCGCGGTGGGCCTGTACCGGCTGGAGGCCGACGGTTCGCTGGTGCGCTACGCGCGGGCCGAGGCCGACGTCGCGGGCGTGCGCACGGTGGTCGCGGAGCTGGCCGGGCTGGAGCGCCCCGACCTGGTCCTGGTCAACGACGACGACCTCACCTACTGCAAGATCCGCTTCGACGAGGCCTCGCTGGCCACGCTCCGCGCCCACCTGGGCGACCTCACGGACCCGCTGGCCCGCGCCCTGTGCTGGTCGGCGCTGTGGAACCTGACGCGCGACGCGGTGATGCCCGCCCGGGACTTCCTGTCGCTGGTGCTGGCCCACGCGGGCCGCGAGAGCGACGTCGGCGTGCTCCAGCAGCTGCACGCGCAGGCGCTGAGCGCGGTCACCCACTACTCGGCGCCCGGCCGGCGCGAGCAGGGCGGCCGGGAGCTGGCGGCGGGTGCCCTGCACGAGCTGCGGCTGGCCGAGCCGGGCTCCGAGCACCAGCTGACCTGGGCCCGGTTCTTCGCGGCGAGCTCGGCCAGCGAGGGCGACTTCCAGCTGCTGCTGGGGCTGCTGGAGGGTTCGGCGCGGATCGACGGGCTGGAGGTGGACCAGGAGCTGCGCTGGGACTTCCTGCTGCCGCTCGCGGCGCACGGCGTGGTCGACGAGGCCGTACTGGCGGCGGAGCTGGTCCGCGACGACACCGCTTCGGGCAAGCGGCACCAGGTGCGCTGCCTGGCCGCGCGGCCGTCGGCGGCGGTCAAGGACCAGGCGTGGGCGGTGGTGGTCGAGTCGGACACGCTGTCGAACGCGCTGGTCGAGGCGACCATCAGCGGGATGCAGCAGCCCTCGCAGCGGGAGCTGCTCGCGCCCTACGCCGACCGGTACTTCGAGGTCATCGAGCGGATCTGGGCGCAGCGGTCGATCCAGATCGGCATGGACGTGGTGAAGGGGCTGTACCCGATGCTCCAGGACTCGGCCTCGACCCTGGAGGCGACGGACGCCTGGCTCGCCTCCCGTCCGGACGCGGCCCCCGCGCTGCGCCGCCTGGTCCTGGAGTCCCGCGACGACCTGGCCCGAGCCCTCCGAGCCCAGTCCCGCGACGCCTAGCCGGTGGGGCTCCGCCCCGGACCCGCTGCGGGTCCGGGGCGGAGCCCCTGGCGCCATCGGCAGTCGAACGCCCGTACTTTAGCCCCGGCTTGTCCGGATTTGTCGACGAGCGTGTAACAGGCGTTAGCAAGGCCATGGCCTGAGGGAATCACCGCGTCATGAACCAGAACGCGCCCCTCCCCCTCGCCCACCTCACCGCCAGCCGCCCCCGCGTGCTGACCCTCGCACAGCTGCGCGAGCACGGCGTCAGCGCCAGCGAGGCCGCCGGCCGGCCGTGGCAGCAGGTGCTCCCCGGGGTGTTCCTGCTCCACTCCGGCCCCGCGACCAGCGAGGAACGCCTCCACGCCGCGCTCCTGTACGCCGGCCGGCGGGGCAACGGCGAGGCCATGATCACCGGGCTGGCCGCACTCGCGCTCTACCGCTTCTCCTCCACCCCCGCCCTGCTCGGCCTCCCGCACATCGACGTCCTCGTCCCGAACACCCGCCGGCTGCGCTCCACCGGCGATGTCCGCATCGTCCGCAGCCACACCCCGCCCCGCCCGCTGGAGGTGACGGGGGTGCCCGTGGCCCCGGTGGCACGGGCCGTCGCCGACGCCGTCGCACAGCTTGACGACGCCGAGACCGTCCGCGGCCTCCTCAGCGAGGCCGTCCGCGCCGGACACTGCGAACCGGCAGCCGTCGTAAGGGAGCTGACGGTGGCGCGGCTGCTGAACCGGCCGCACGTGATCGACGCCGTCGAGTCCCTGCTCGCCGAGGGCCGGGCCATCGCCGAGGACCGGCTGTACCAGCTCGTACGGGGCTACGAGCTCCCGGAGCCGGTCTGGAACGTGGACCTGCGGCTGCCCGGCGGCCCGCACCTCGGCGGGGTGGACGCGTACTGGCCCGAGCAGGCCGTGGCCGTCGAGATCGACACCCGGGCCCCGCGCCAGGGGGAGGACGAGGACTGGGCCGAGGCCGTCCGCAAGCGGGAGACCCTGGAGCGGCTCGGCGTGACCGTCCTCTACCTGACCCCGCGCAAGCTGCGCGACTGGCCCGAGCAGCAGGCCGCGGTTGTACGGACCGCGCTGACGGCGTCCTTCGACCGCGAGCCCGCCGCCTACCTGGTCGTACTGCCCCGGTGAGGGCCATCCGGGAGGGCCGGGTTCGCCGGGGAGTACTCGGGGGCGCTCCAGCGCAGCCGACCCTGATGCAGGCTCTCCACCACCGCCTCCACCCGGAACCGGACGCCGCGGCTCCCGTCGGCACCGAACTCGGTCCGGGCCCGCCCGCTCAGCTGGAGCAGCCCGCCGCCCTCCCAGTCGGGGAAGAGCAGTCCGGCCCGCTCGTCGAGGGCCAGGTTGCCCAGGGTCAGGAACATCGCGTTGCCCGGATAGTCCGGCCAGCGCAGCTCGGTGGGCGAGAGCACCTCCACGAAGCCCGGCATCCCGCCCCGGTGGCTCGCGTCGGCCCCGCCCGCGCCGGCGGTGGCCACGAAGAAGGTGTCGGCGCCGCGGACGGCCCGCTCCTGGCCCGGGGTGAGCGCCCCGGAGCGCCGGACGATCCCCGGCCCCTCGGCCACGAGCTCCAGGGGCTCCCGCTTCTGCAGGTACTTCGGGCAGTTGGAGAAGACCTCCTCGGCCGTCACCGCGAAGCCGCCGGCCGTCACCGCGAGGGTGCCGTTGAGCCGCATCCGGCGCCGGGTGCGCGGGTCGAGGGCGATCGTGCCGACCCGGGTCCCGCCGGCGGCCAGCGCCCCGGCGAGGGGGTCCCCGTCCGGCAGGCCGCCGCGGACCGCGATCCGGTCCGGCCCGGTGGCCCGTACGAAACCCGGCGCCCCGGTGAGCAGCGAGGCCCACAGCCGCCCCGCGCCGTCGGCGGCGCCGACGACGAGGTGGGGCTGGAGGGCGAGGAAGGCGGCCGCCACGTCCCGGATGCCCGGGCCGATGGAGCGGCCGACGTGTTCGGCGAGCTCGCGGACGCCGACCCGTTCCTGAACGGCCAGCGAGCCCTTGTGATACCGGTCCATGACGGCTCCCCTTCCTTGAGGGCCTAGAAGAATCCGCAGGTCGGAGCACCTGTCGTGGGGGCGGGAGCGCCCTCGGCGCCGGTCGGCACGGAGATCTCCAGCCGGGTGCCGTCCGGGTCGTGGAAGAAGATCCCGCCGGAGGCGGCGCCCTCGCGGTGGGCGACGACGCCCTCGTAGGCGAAGTCGACGCCCAGGCCGCGCAGCCGCTCCTCGTACGCCCGGACGTCCTCGATCGCGCCGGCGGAGAAGGCCAGGTGGTGCAGCCCGGCCGCCTGCGGCGCGTACCGGTCCTCCGCCTGCTGCCAGAGGGTGAGGACGAGCTCCCCGTCCCGGCCCAGGAAGGCGAAGCGGCGGCCTTCCTCCTTGCCCTCGCCGAGGAGCTCGAAGCCGAGGGCCTCGCGGTAGAAGGCGAGCGAGCGGTCCAGGTCGGTGACGTTGAGGCCCACGTGCCCGGTGCGGAGGGCGCCGGCGGCGGTGGTGGTCATGAGGGTTCCTTTCCCCGAGGAATGCCGGCCTGCCCGGCGTTCTAACCTTCTAAATCGAGATTAGAGGTTAGAGATCGGCGCGTCAACCGGTCACGTACCCTTAAGGGGTTAGCGGCGCGAGGAGGCGGACATGACGGCAGTACCGACGACGGACCCCCGTCCGCTCACCGGGGAGCCGCTCGCCCTCGATCTGGTGAACACGCGCTGGAGGCCGGAGGGCGTGCCCACCGATCTCTTCGCCGGGGCCTTCGGCCTGAGCCGGCTGGAGGGGCTGGCCCTCTGGCTGCGGAGCACGGGGCTGGACGACCGCTTCCGCGCCGACAAGTCGACCCTGGTCCACCTGCTGACCGCGCGCGAGGCCCTCGCCCGCGCCGTCGCGGACCCGGCCGACGCCGGGGCCCGCCGGCTGGTCGACGCCGTGCTGGAACACGGCCGCATCCGGGCCACCCTCACCGACGAGGGCCCGGGCGAACGGGCCGAGTTCGACGACCCTTCCTGGGGACCCGCCTGGACCGCGGCCCGCAACTACCTGGAGCTGCTGGGGTCGGCGCCCGACCGGATCCGCAAGTGCGCCTCGGAGACGTGCATCCTGCACTTCCACGACACCTCGCGCAACGGCACCCGGCGCTGGTGCTCGATGGCGGTGTGCGGAAACCGCGCCAAGGCCTCACGTCACTACGCGCGCACGCGCGAGCGCTGAACGGTCGGAATCTGTCACACCCGGGGTGAGAACCGATCCCGACACACCCCGGTTACACGGCCTGTAAGTCGATAAATCCACTCCTTGACCGTCGCGACTCGCCCCGGCTTGCCCCGGCATGTTCCCGATGGCGGAAACTCCACCCTGGCGAGTGTCCGCCATGTCAGGTCTCGGTCAATGACAACCCTCCCCAAACAGCTGTCACTTGCGCAAAGCTGACCGGTCATCCGGCACCGAAATCCGGACCGTATCGATCTCTAGCCAGGGATGCTGATGACCCTCGAATCCCCCAGCACCACCGGGGCCATACCCGGCGCCCGGCGCGCGGCCCGCGTCGCGGCGGCCGCGGGCCTGGTGGCCGCGCTCTGCGCCACCGGCGCCGTACCCGTCTTCGCGGCGACCGGCGACAACCCGTCGGCCCCGGCTCCGGCCAAGTCGGCCGACCAGAAGCTCGGTTCGGCGGACGCCGAACTGCTTCAGGAGGCCAAGGCCAAGGGTGACGCGACCGTCACCGTCATGGTCGCGACCGCCCCGGGCCAGACCAAGCAGGTCTCCGACCAGCTGCACGCCGTCCAGGGTGCTTCGGTGGGCCAGACGTACGACAAGCTCGGCTACGTCCGCGCCACCCTCCCGACCGACAAGGCGGAGGCGGCGCTGAAGGCGGCCGCCAAGCTGGAGTCGGTGCACGGCATGGACCTCAAGCAGGAGATCCAGCTGCCGGACCCGCGCCCGGACTCGGGCAAGGACGGTGCGGGCCAGAAGACCGCCTCCGAGACCTACCCCGGTCCGGACAAGAACACCCCGGCGAAGAACCCGTACAACCCGTCCTTCGAGACCGGTGCGGTGGACTTCGTCGCGAAGAACCCGCAGGCCGACGGCCGCGGGGTCACCATCGGCATCCTGGACTCCGGCGTCGACATCGCCCACCCGGCGCTGCAGAAGACCACCACCGGCGAGCGCAAGATCGTCGACTGGGTCACCGCGACCGACCCGATCCTGGACAACGACGCCACCTGGCGTCCCCAGGTCACCCCGGTCACCTCCGCCGGCGGCACCTTCAGCGCGGGCGGCCAGAGCTGGAAGGCCCCCGAGGGCACCTTCCAGTGGAGCCGCTTCAGCGAGTCGATCACCGCCAACGGTGACATGAAGGGCGACGTCAACCGGGACGGCGACACCACCGACAAGTTCGGCATGCTGTACGACCCGGTCGCCGGCACCGTCCGCGTGGACACCGACCAGGACGGTGACTTCACCAACAACGAGCCGATGAAGCCGTACAAGGACGGCTACCAGATCGGCTACTTCGGCACGGACAACCCGGCCACGGACGTCGCCGAGCGGATCCCCTTCGTGATCCAGATCCGCAAGGACGTCCCGATGGACCCGTTCGGCGGGGACTGGGTCGGCAAGAAGGCCGACTTCGTCAACATCGGCATCATCGAGTCCGAGCACGGCACGCACGTCGCGGGCATCACCGCCGCCAACAGCCTCTTCGGCGGCAAGATGAACGGCGAGGCGCCCGGCGCGAAGATCGTCTCCTCGCGCGCCTGCTCCTGGTCCGGCGGCTGCACCAACATCGCGCTGACCGAGGGCATGATCGACCTCGTCGTCAACCGCGGCGTCGACATCGTCAACATGTCGATCGGTGGTCTCCCGGCGCTGAACGACGGCAACAACGCCCGTTCCGAGCTGTACAAGAACCTCATCGACACCTACGGCGTCCAGCTCGTCATCTCGGCGGGCAACGAGGGCCCCGGCGTCAACACCATCGGCGACCCCGGCCTCGCCGACAAGGTCATCTCGGTCGGCGCCGCGGTCTCCAAGGAGACCTGGGCCGCCAACTACGGCTCCGGCGTGACCAAGAAGTACAACATGTTCCCCTTCTCCTCGCGCGGTCCGCGTGAGGACGGCGGGTTCACGCCCACCATCACCGCCCCCGGCGCGGCCATCAACACCACCCAGACCTGGCTGCCCGGCAGCCCGGTCAAGGAGGCGGGCTACAGCCTGCCGGCCGGCTACTCGATGCTCCAGGGCACCTCGATGTCCTCGCCGCAGGCGGCGGGCGCCAGCGCCCTGCTGATCTCGGCCGCCAAGCAGGCGAAGATCGCCCTGCCCCCGGCCAACCTGCGCGTGGCGCTGACCAGCACCGCCAAGAAGATCGACGACGTCCCGGCGCACGCCCAGGGCTCGGGCCTCATCGACATCAACAAGGCCTGGGAGTCGATCCAGCGCGGCGCCAAGGCCAACGAGTTCACGGTCAAGGCCCCGGTCGACACCGCGCTCGACCAGTTCCTGAAGACCCCGGGCTTCGGCACCGGCCTCTACGACCGCGAGGGCGGCCTGAAGGTCGGCCAGAAGAAGGTCTACGACGTCGTCGTCACCCGCACCACCGGCCCGAAGTACGGCACCCGCCACAACCTGAGCTGGCGCAACAACGACGGCACCTTCAAGGTCGTCGGCGGTGGCGGCTACGACTACGTCACGCTGCCGCTGAACAAGCCCGTCACCATCAAGGTCGAGGCCAACGTCAAGTCGGCCGGCGTCCACAGCGGCATCCTGCAGCTCGACGACCCGACCACCGAGGGCATCGACAAGCAGATCCTGGCCACGGTCGTCGCCTCCACTCCGCTGGCGCAGCCGTCGTTCTCGCTCTCGGACACCTCCTCCGTGCAGCGCAACAGCCACAAGTCGTACTTCGTGACGGTCCCGCAGGGCGCCAAGACCCTTGAGGTCGCGCTCGGCGGTCTCGCCGCGGACAGCCAGACGCGCTTCATCTCGATCCACCCGTACGGCACGGGCGTCGAGGACAGCGCCACCACCCAGTGCTACCCGAACTACAACAACCCGGCGAACAAGTGCCGCCCCGACCTGCGCTCCTACGACAACCCGCAGCCGGGCGTCTGGGAGATCGAGGTCGAGTCGCGCCGTACGTCGCCGCTGCTGGACAACCCGTTCAAGCTGGACGTCTCCGTCCTCGGCGCGGGCTTCGACCCGGCGGTCAAGGTCCTCCCCGAGGTCAAGCAGGGCACCCCGGCCCCGGTCCAGTGGACCGTGAAGAACACCGGTGCGGCCATCTCCGGCGGCAAGCTCCAGGGCGGCCCGCTCGGCTCCGCGAAGGTCGACAAGCCGACCATCGCCGCCGGCGAGACCAAGACCACCGAGGTCACCGTCGGTGAGGGCGTCTCCCGTCTGGACGTGGGCATCAACCACACCTCCGACGCCGCCGCCGACCTCGACCTCGAGGTCTACAAGGACGGCGTGAAGGTCGCCTCCTCGGCCGACGGCGACTCGGACGAGTCCGTGAGCATCGACAAGCCCGCCGCCGGTACCTACACCGTCAAGGTGATCGGCTACGCGGTCCCGTCCGGCTCCACCACGTACGACTACCGCGACGTCTACTTCTCCTCGGCCCTGGGCACCGTCCAGGTCGACGAGGCCGCCGCGGTCAGCCTCGCCACCGGCGCCTCCGCGCAGGTCTCGGCGAACGTCCTGGTCTCCGCCGCGGCCCCCGAGGGCCGTCAGTTCTTCGGCCAGGTCCAGCTGCTCAACGGCCGCGGCACCGCCGCGGGCACCGGCAGCGTGCAGATCGACAAGGTCACCCCGTAAGGGCGTGAACTGAACGCATGACGAAGGGGCGGGCGCTCGATGAGCACCCGCCCCTTCCGCACGCCCCCCTCGGGCCGCTACATCACTTCCCCAGCGAGCTCAGGTCCTGCGCGTAGGTACCCACCGCGTACGCGATCACGTCGAGGTTGGTGTCGAACGCCTTGAGGTCCAGGTTCTTCAGGGTGTCCCCCGCCCCGTGGTAGTTCGGGTCGTACGGGGCCCCGGCGGTGCCGCCGTAGCGCTTGGCCTGCTCGGCGGTCTTGATGCCCTCGGCGCCGGTGAAGGTGCCGCCCGCCGGGATGCCGTTCTCGATGAACGGGCCGTAGTCGGAGCGGCCGTCGAAGTCGCTGCCCTCGTGCGGCTTGCCCTTCCGGTCCAGGAAGCCGTTGATCAGCGACTCGATCTGCGCCGAACCGGCCGGGCCCGCCCCCGCGCCCGTCTTGTCGGAGTCGTCGCCGTCGTAGACGAACTGCACCGGGTTCGGCGAGGCGATCATGTCGAAGTTCAGGTACAGCGCGATGTCCTTCTTCTGCTTCTCGGACAGCTGCGCCACGTAGTGCTCCGAGCCCAGCAGGCCCAGCTCCTCCGCCGACCACCAGGCGAAGCGCACCTTGTTCGCGGGACCCTTGCCCTTCTTGTTGGCGCCCTCGTCGGCGAGCTTGAGGGCCACCTCCAGGAGGCCGGCCGAGCCGGAGCCGTTGTCGTTGATGCCGGGGCCCTCGGGGACGGAGTCCAGGTGCGAGCCGAGCGTGACGACGCGGTCGGCGCGGCCGCCCCTGGTCTCGGCGATCACGTTGCGGGTGGTCTTCTTGACGTGCTCCTGGTCCAGGTCCAGGCGCACCTTCACCTCGCCCTTCGCGGCGGCCGCGGTCAGCGCCTCGCCGTCGGCCAGGGTGATGCCCGCGCTGGGGATGATCCCCTCGGAGGGGGAGGAGAACCCGCCGCGCACGGGGTTGGTACCGCTGTGGTTGTAGACGATCACGCCGACCGCGCCGGCCGCCGCGGCGGCCCGCTGCTTCTCCACGAAGGTGCAGGCACCCCGCTTGACCAGGGCGATCTTCCCCGTGAAGGCGCCGGCCGGGTAGTCGTCGGCGGTGCAGCCGGGGGTCTCGTCGACCCGGGCCAGGGCCAGCGGGGCGGTCAGTCCGCCGGCCGGGGTGGACTTGGTGAAGGTGAAGGCGGCGGTGGCCAGCTCGCGCGGCTGCTCGCCGAGGACGGTGGTCTTCTCCGTCTTCGTGTGCGCCTCGTAGATGTCGAAGTCCTGGTACGAGACGTCGTAGCCGGCCTTCTTCAGGGTGTCGTGGACGTAGGCGGCGGAGGCGGCGTGGCCCGGCGAGCCCGCGGCCCGGTTGCCGCCGTTGGCGTCGGCGATCTGCTGGAACTTCGCCAGGTGGCGGTAGGCCCCGCGCGCGGTGACCTCCTCGACCAGCTCCCTGGCGAGCTTCCCGTCGCGCGGGTGGGCGGCCGCCGGGGTGGCGGTCAGCAGGACGGGCGCGGCGACGGCGGCGGCCGCCAGGGCGGCGAGGGCCGGTATGGACCGGCGGTGGTGGCGGATGGTCCGCATGGTGGTGTTCCCCCCGGGGTGTCCGGTGTTTCGGTCTCTGGTGCGCCGCGTCCGGATAACGATCACGGCTGAAGGGACGCTAACCGGCTCCGACCAGGCAAAACGGACGTTCGGGCGAGGTGAAACACTGCCGTCACGGACTCGTCACCCCGGTTCACGGGCCCGACACTGTCCGCACCTCGGACAATGGATTGGACAAGCCTCGTGGGGTCGAACGCATGATGGCCTCACGCGCCCGCGTCGTACGTAGCTGAAGGAGTCACCGTGAGGGTCGGAATCGTCGGAGCCACCGGACAGGTCGGCGGAGTCATGCGCGGCATCCTCGCCGAGCGGAAGTTCCCGGTCGACGAGCTGCGGCTCTTCGCCTCGGCCCGCTCCGCCGGCTCCACGGTGGAGTGGCAGGGCCGGGAGATCACCATCGAGGACGCCTCCACCGCCGACTACTCCGGCCTGGACATCGTCCTCTTCTCCGCGGGCGGCGCCACCTCCAAGGCCCTCGCCGAGAAGGTCGCCTCCCAGGGCGCCGTCGTGATCGACAACTCCTCCGCGTGGCGGAAGGACCCCGAGGTCCCCCTCGTGGTCTCCGAGGTCAACCCGCACGCGATCAAGAACCGCCCCAAGGGCATCATCGCGAACCCGAACTGCACCACCATGGCCGCGATGCCCGTGCTGCGCCCCCTCCACGACGAGGCCGGCCTGACCGCGCTGATCGCCACCACCTACCAGGCCGTCTCCGGATCCGGCCTGGCCGGCGTGGCCGAGCTCGACGGCCAGGTCAAGGCCGTGGCCGGCGAGGCGACCAAGCTGGTCCACGACGGCGAGGCCGTCGCGTTCCCCGAGCCGGGCGTCTACAAGCGCTCCATCGCCTTCAACGTGCTGCCGCTGGCCGGCTCCATCGTCGACGACGGCTCCTTCGAGACCGACGAGGAGCAGAAGCTCCGCAACGAGTCCCGCAAGATCCTGGAGATCCCGGAGCTCAAGGTCTCCGGCACCTGCGTGCGCGTCCCCGTCTTCTCGGGCCACTCCCTCCAGGTCAACGCCCGCTTCGAGCGTCCGATCAGCGTCGAGCGCGCCTACGAGCTCCTCAAGGACGCCCCGGGCGTCGAGCTGTCCGAGATCCCGACCCCCCTCCAGGCCGCCGGCAAGGACGCCTCGTACGTGGGCCGCATCCGGGTGGACGAGACGGTCGACAACGGCCTCGCGCTGTTCCTCTCCAACGACAACCTCCGCAAGGGCGCGGCGCTGAACGCGGTGCAGATCGCGGAGCTCGTGGCCGAGGAGCTGCGCGGCTGACGCCCGCGTGCGCGAACGCTGACGCTGACGCGGAAGGGGCGGTGCCGGTGACGGCACCGCCCCTTTGCATTCGATTTGCATTCAAAAAGGGCACGTCCTGTTCGCCTCTGGATTACTCCTGCCCGGCGGCGGGTCCCGCGTGGAAGGATGGCCGGGCAACGTCACCATCAAAGGAGATGAACGCGTGCCTGGCACGAATCTCACCCGTGAAGAGGCTCAGCAGCGGGCGAAGCTGCTCACCGTCGACTCGTACGAGATCGAACTCGATCTCAGCGGCGCGCAGGAGGGCGGCACCTTCCGGTCCGCGACCACCGTGCGCTTCCAGTCGGCCGAGGCGGGGGCCGGGACCTTCATCGACCTGGTCGCGCCGGCCGTGCACGACGTCGTGCTGAACGGCAAGGCCCTCGACGTGGCCGCCGTCTTCCGCGACTCGCGCATCGCCCTGGACCACCTGGCGGGCGGGGCCAACGAGCTCCGCGTCGTCGCGGACTGCGCCTACACCAACACCGGCGAGGGCCTGCACCGCTTCGTCGACCCCGTCGACCAGCAGGCGTACCTGTACACCCAGTTCGAGGTGCCGGACGCGCGGCGGGTCTTCGCCAGCTTCGAGCAGCCCGACCTGAAGGCGACGTTCCGGTTCACCGTGACGGCCCCCGAGGGCTGGACGGTCATCTCGAACTCTCCGACGCCCGAGCCCAAGGACCGGGTGTGGGCCTTCGAGCCGACCCCGCGCATCTCCTCGTACATCACCGCCCTGATCGTGGGCCCGTACCACGCGGTGCACAGCACGTACGAGGGCAAGGACGGGCAGGTCGTCCCGCTCGGCATCTACTGCCGCCCCTCGCTCGCCGAGTTCCTCGACGCGGACGAGATCTTCGACGTCACCCGGCAGGGCTTCGACTGGTTCCAGGAGAAGTTCGCGTACGACTACCCGTTCGCGAAGTACGACCAGCTCTTCGTGCCGGAGTTCAACGCGGGCGCGATGGAGAACGCGGGCGCGGTCACCATCCGCGACCAGTACGTCTTCCGCTCCAAGGTGACGGACGCGGCGTACGAGGTGCGCGCCGAGACCATCCTGCACGAGCTCGCGCACATGTGGTTCGGCGACCTGGTCACCATGGAGTGGTGGAACGACCTGTGGCTGAACGAGTCGTTCGCCACGTACACCTCGATCGCCTGCCAGGCCTACGCCGAGGGCTCGAAGTGGCCGCACGCGTGGACCACGTTCGCGAACTCCATGAAGACCTGGGCGTACCGGCAGGACCAGCTGCCCTCGACGCACCCGATCATGGCCGACATCCGTGACCTGGACGACGTCCTGGTCAACTTCGACGGCATCACGTACGCCAAGGGCGCCTCGGTGCTCAAGCAGCTCGTCGCGTACGTGGGCATGGACGCCTTCTTCAAGGGCGTACAGGCGTACTTCAAGGCGCACGCCTTCGGCAACACGCGCCTGTCCGACCTGCTGGGCGCCCTGGAGGAGACCTCGGGCCGCGACCTGACCGCCTGGTCGAAGGCGTGGCTGGAGACGGCGGGCATCAACGTGCTGCGTCCGGAGATCACGACGGACGCGGACGGGGTCATCTCCGCCTTCGCCGTGCGCCAGGAGGCCCCGGCCCTGCCGGCCGGCGCCAAGGGCGAGCCGGTACTGCGGCCGCACCGCATCGCGGTCGGCCTGTACGACCTCGACGGCGGCAAGCTGGTCCGCACCCAGCGGATCGAGCTGGACATCGACGGCGAGCTGACGGCCGTGCCGGAGCTGGTCGGCCGGACCCGTCCGGCGGTCGTCCTGCTCAACGACGACGACCTCTCGTACGCGAAGGTCCGCCTGGACGAGGTCTCGCTGGCCAACGTCACCGCGCACCTGGGCGACTTCAGCGAGTCGCTGCCGCGCGCGCTGTGCTGGGCCTCGGCGTGGGACATGACGCGGGACGGCGAGCTGGCCACGCGCGACTACCTGGCGCTGGTGCTGTCCGGCATCGGCAAGGAGTCGGACATCGGCGTCGTGCAGTCCCTGCACCGCCAGGTGAAGCTGGCCATCGACGTCTACGCCGACCCGGCGTGGCGCGAGCAGGGCCTGGCCGCCTGGACGGACGCCACCCTGGAGCACCTGCGCGCGGCCGAGGCCGGCAGCGACCACCAGCTGGCGTGGGCCCGCGCCTTCGCGGCGACGGCGCGCACCGGGGAGCAGCTCGACCTGCTGGGCGCGCTGCTGTCCGGGGCGGAGACGATCGAGGGCCTGGTCGTGGACACCGAGCTGCGGTGGGCGTTCCTGGAGCGGCTCGCCGCGACGGGGCGCGCCGACGAGGCGGAGATCGCGGCGGAGCTGGAGCGGGACGCGACGGCGGCGGGCGAGCGCCACGCGGCGACGGCGCGCGCCGCGCGCCCGACGGCGCAGGCCAAGGCGGAGGCCTGGGCCTCGGTCGTGGACTCGGGCGACCTCCCGAACGCGGTGCAGGAGGCCGTGATCGGCGGCTTCGTCCAGAGCGACCAGCGCGAGCTGCTGGCGCCGTACGCGGAGAAGTACTTCGCGGTGGTCAAGGACATCTGGGACAGCCGCAGCCACGAGATCGCGCAGCAGATCGCGGTGGGTCTGTACCCCTCGCTCCAAGTCTCCCGGGAAACCCTGGACGCGACGGACGCCTGGCTGGCCTCGGCCGAACCGAACGCGGCCCTGCGCCGCCTGGTGTCGGAGTCCCGCTCGGGCATCGAGCGCGCCCTGAAGGCCCAGGCGGCGGACGCGGCGGCGAGCGCCTGACGGCGGGCGGGCCCGCGCCACTCGCGGTGCGGGCCCGCCATCTCCCCCGCGAGGGGCCGGGGGCGGGTCGGCGCCTGCCCACCCGCCTCCCCGTCTGCGGGCCGGTGGGGTGGGGGCGGTATCGCGGCGGGGCGGTCTCAGGGAAGGGTTGGGGGTTTCCCATCAGTCCCACTGTCCTTCCGGTTCGGGCCGCCCTGTCACGGGCGCTCCTCCGTCGCGTCGCTTCGCGATCGCCTTCGGCGACCCTTGACAGACCGACCCGCCCCGGAAAGACAAGGACTGCCGGGAAACCCCCAAAGGAACGGGACGGACGTTCCTTGGACATACGGCCGTGTCAGGGATCAGCCGGGCAGACCGGGGCCCGGCAGACCACACATCCGGCCCCCATCACCGTCAACCGGTGCCAGCCCACGCATCAGATCGCTACGCGCTCCTCCCGTCTCGGCGTCCGCCGCCCGTCTGGGGCCGCTACCCGCACGAAATGCCCATCAGGACCCCATCCGGAGTGGTCGGCGCCCCAGATCGCTACGCGCTTCCCAGGTCTCGGCGTCTCCCGGCCGTCTGGGGCTGGTCATAGGCGGGCTGGACGTTGGCGACGGCCGTGGTGAATTCACGGCCGGACGCACCCCGGATGTAGGCCAGTTCCATCCAGTGCTCGTAGGTGTCCGAGTCCGAGACGTCCTCGTTGATCACGGCCATCAACACCCCCTCGACGCCGGAGGCGATGTCACGAACACGCCGACGGAGGAGGCGGTGGGGGACGTATTCGTACTGCTCACTCATGGGGCGGCTTCTCGAAGGAGCCGCAGAAGCGCTCCCAGCCGACGAGCGGGCGACTACAGGGACGCAACATCCCACTTTGGTGCGCTTAGTTGGCGACTCCCAGGAAGTCGGCCAGCTGTCGGAGGCCTGGGGGGTGGTGCGGGCCTGCCCAGAGGTCCGAGACGATCGCTACCGCCAAGGTGTGGTAGCGCATCCACCCAGGTGCCACCTTGCGCAGTTTCTCCAGCGCCTTCACCGCTCCGGCTGCGTCTCCCAAGTCCGTGTGGGCGCGGGCCAGGTCCAAGAGCAGCCATGTGCGCCACGAGGGGGGTGTCTCCTTGCTGAGCCTTATGCCTCGGGCCAGCTTCAGCGCTTCTTCCGGGCGCTCGTGTTGGACGGCGAGGCGGACACGCTCGATGCGTACCGACGAGCGGCTGAAGACCGAGACGAGTTTGCCGTCGGCCGGGGGAGGCAGGGTGGCAAGGCGGCCTGCCGCCTTTTCGGCGGTCACCATCATGTCGTTGGCGGTCGCGTAGTCGTCGCTGCGGGCGTAGGACGTTGCTGCGGACATCAGCAGCCCGCCCCAGACGCGGACGCCTTCGGAGGTGTCGGTGTGTTCCCGTTCGACTGTGTCGGCGGCGTGCACGGCCAGGTTTCGGGCGTCGTCCAGGCGGGCCTGGCGTTGGTAGGCCCAGGCCACGGAGTTGGACAGCATCGGTACCAGCAGGGGGTCGGAGGAGTCGCCGGCTGCGGCGTAGGCGCGCTCCAGAGCCGAAAGGGCGAGGTCTGTCTTGCCCAGGCGGATGGCCAGGTGGCCGCCCAGTTGGAGTGCCTTGCCGAGGCCCGCCTGACCGGCCGCCCGCTGCTCGGCGTTGCCCACGGCTGCGAGGAGCCGGGCATCGGCGATGATCCCTGGCAGCACCTCCATGAGGCGGCCGAAGTTCGCCGCGTGGTAGAGGGTCCAGCCGTCCGCCAACTCGGCTCGCAGGAGAGGGAGGGACAGCCGTTCGACGCCAGCCGGTTCGGCGGGAAGAGCGAACAGCGGCGGCATGATCGCCCGTCGGACGGCGACGAGTGCCGGGGAGTCCGCCTCGCCGGTCGACGGGACGCCTGGTGGGTCGCCGAGCAGGCTCGTCAGCTCGACGCCCAGGCCCTTGGCCAGGGCATGGAGGGTGGGCAGGCGTGCGCTGTGCTTGCGTTTCTGTTCCAACTTGCGGACGACATCCGCTGATACTCCGGCGCGTTCCGCCAGACCTTCTTGGGTCAGGTCGGCGAAGCGACGGAGACGGCTCAGCCGGTCACCCAGGTGCTCAGAGGCCATGCCGCAAAGCTACGCCGTGGGCTGGTCGGATGACACGGTGGCGGAAACACCCGAGGAGGTGCTGACTCCACCATGTTCGTCGGGGCCTTCGATGCGGGCTGGGAAGGGCACGAGTCTGCTACCTACAAGATGATGCGGACCCCGCGGTTTGAGAGGGGACGAGCAGTGATCGAGGCGGAGCTGAAAGCATGCGTCCACGCACCGCAAGAAGCGTTGCGGCGGCTGGACGAACGGGCCGAGGGCCGGGTCGAGGTATATCAGGACACCTACTACGACACCGTGGACGGAACGCTGGAGGCACGGGACGAAGAGCTGCGGGTCCGGACCGTGCACGGTCCGGAGGAGACCCGCACCCTCCTCACGTACAAGGGCGCCCGCGTTGATGAGGAATCCGGGTCCAAGCCCGAACATGAGACCCGGGTCGAAAACGCCGAAGCGGTCCACGCGACCCTGCGTGGTCTCGGCTACGTGCCGGCCATCGCATTCGAGAAAAGGTGCAGGAACTACTCCTTCCAGGCCCGAGGCCGGCAGATGCTCGCCACCCTGGTCCGCGTTCCCGAACTGGACGGCACCTTCCTTGAGCTGGAGACCCAGGTGGAGGAGAAGCACGTACCCGCAGCCCTCGACGACATCAGGACCGTCCTCGCCGAACTGGGCATCGGCCCGGACGACCTCACGACCGAGCTGTATACCGCAGCGGTTAAGGCCCACCGCCTGAACGAAACCGCTCGCAACTTAGTCCGAAAGTGCGGCTACTGGCGAACCGGGAACGGCCCAGTCGTCCGACGAGCGCGCCAACCTGGTCGTCATTTCTTGCGGATATCAGCCCCGGAGTGCCGTCGGACGCCGAGATGACAGGAGCGCGTAGCGATCTGACGCGTCCACCGGCCCCGGATGCCCATCTCATCGGCCGTTCGTGCGGGTAGCAGCCCCAGACGGCCGCCGGACGCTGAGACGGGAGGAGCGCGTAGCGATCTGGTGCGTGGGGTGGCGCCGATTGATGGTGATGGGGGCCGGATGTCTGGTCTGCCGTGTCCCGACGACCCCGAAGGGTCGCTGATCCCGCCGCATGTCCCTCTCCGGTCCGTCCCGTTCCTTTGGGGGGTTCCCGGCAGTCTTCGGCTTTTCGTGGCGGGGCGGTCTGTCAAGGGTGGCCGAAGGCCATCGCGAAGCGACGCGACGAAGGAGCGCCCTTGACAGGGCGGCCCGACGCGGAAGGACGATGAGACTGACGGGAAACCCCCAAGCCGTCTCTGAGACCGCCCCACCGGGACCCCGCCCCTCCCCCGCCCCCGGCCCGCTGTCCCGCCGCCGTCGGCTACCCCCGGGCAGCCGCCGTCGTCCGGAGGGCGGCCAGGACGTGGGCCACCGCCGGGGTGGACTCCGCGCCGCGGCGGAGGGCCGCCACGACGTGGCGGGTGGGGCGGTCGTGGGTGAGGACACGGAGGGTTACGCGCGCCGCGCGGGCCGAGACCATGCGGGGGACCAGGGCGACGCCCAGGCCGGCCTCCACCATGGCCAGGATCGCCGTCCAGCCGGAGGCCGTGTGGGCCTGTTCGGGGAGGAAGCCCGCCGCCTCGCACGCCGAGCGGGTGATCTCCGACCAGGGGCCGCTGCCGCCGTAGATCCACCGGTCCGAGGAGAGATCGGCCAGACGGACGACGGGGGCCTGCGCGAGGGGGTGCTCCGGCGGGAGGGCCACGTCCAGGGGGTCCACGAGGAGCGGGATCCGGGTGAAGCGGCTGTCGTCGCCCGCGCTGTGGGCGGCGAGGGACAGGGCCAGGTCGACGGCGCCGGTGGAGAGGAGGTCGTACGACTGCGCCGCGTCCGTCTCGCGGATCCTCACCTCCACCCCCGGGTGCTGCCGTTCCAGGGCGGCCACGGCCGGGACGACCAGGGAGGGGATGGCGGTGGAGAAGGCACCCACGCGGACCTCGCCCACGTCCCCCGCGAGGTAGCCGGCCAGTTCGGCGTCGGCGCGTTCGAGCTGGGCGAAGACGGCGTCGGTGTGGCGCAGGACCAGGTGGGCCGCGTCGGTGAGGCGCACACCCCGGCCCTGCGGCTCCAGCAGGAGGACTCCCAGCTGACGGGCGAGGTTGGTCAGCTGCTGCGAGACGGCCGAGGGCGTCATGTGCAGCGCCTCGGCCGTCGCGGTGACCGTGCCCCGGTCGGCCAGGGTCCGGAGGATGCGGAGTTTCTTGATGTCCCAGTCCGTCACGGGCTGAAACTACCGGCGGGTCGCGCTGGCCAGGGCCACGCCGCCCAGGATCAGTGCCATGCACAGGAGTTGGGCGGGGCCGGTCCGCTCCCCCAGGAGCAGGAGGCCGAGGCCGGCGACGCAGACCGGCTGGAGGTAGTAGACGACGCCCGCGCGGGCCGCGCCGATCAGGGAGACGGCCTTGTTCCAGGAGAAGAAGGCGACGGCGGAGGAGAAGACGCCGACGTAGAGGAGGGGGCCGATGGTGGCGGGCGTCGCCTCGAAGCCGCCCTGTACGTGGAGGGATATCGCGTACGCCGGGGCCAGCATCAGGGCGCCGAGGACGAAGGTGGTGATCAGGAAGGCGAGTCCGCCGATCTCGGCCGGCTTGCGCTTGAGGAGGGCGCTGTAGGTGGCGAAGGAGAAGGCCGCGGCGAACATCCACAGGTCACCGGCGCCGAAGTCGAGGGGCAGGGAGCCCTTGCCGACCAGGAGCAGGACGCCGAGGGCCGCGAGCAGCATGCCGAAGACGCGGCGCGCGCCGAGCCGTTCGCCGCCAAGGCGGGCGTACAGGGCCATGATGACCGGCGAAGCCGCCATGATCGTGCCCATGTTGGAGGCGGAAGTGGTCAGTCCGGCCTGGTGGACGATGGTGTTGTAGAGGGTGACGCCGAAGAGGGTGGCGAGGCTGGTGTAGCCGATGTGCTCGCGGATCAGGGCCCGCTGCCGCCAGGCCTGGCGGGCGGCGAAGGGGGTGACCGCGACGGCGGCGATGATCCAGCGCCAGAAGACGGCCTGGACCGGGGGGACGGTCCCGGACATGCCGCGGGTGGCGACGAAGCTGCCGGACCAGACGACCGTGGCCAGCAGGGCGAGGAGTACGCCGAGTCCGACGGCCCCCTTCCTGCCCGTGCTGCTCGTGGTCTGCTGCCGGTCCTCTCGAGATGTGGTCCGGGCGCGGTCCGTGACGGCCACTGCTGGTCTCCCCTTTCGGTGGTGCGGGTGTGGTGGGATCACCGTCGCACTCCTTGACCGTCCAGGTCTATCGAAAGATTTCGATGGATTGATTCAGGGAAAATGAAATGTCCCCGGGAGGTCGGGGGCGACCTCCCGGGGACCCGGGGGAGAGAGGTGGCTGGGGGTTCAGGCGACCTTGACCTTCGGCGTCTCGGTGCGCGGGGCCTTCTGCGGCTCGGTGGCCTTCGGCTTCGGTGCCCGGCCCGGGAGCTGTCCGAAGACGGTGGCGCCGAAGGCGATCACCATGCCCAGGACCTGGACGGGGCTCAGGGCCTGGCCGAGGGCGGCCCAGCCGATGACGGCGGCGGTGAGCGGGGAGAGCGGGCCGAGCAGGGTGACCGAGGTGGCGGAGAGCTTGCCGATGCCGCGGAACCAGAGGAAGTACGCGGCGCCGGTGTTGATCAGCATCATGTAGCCGTAGCCGAGGAAGGCCTTGCCGTCGAGGGCCGGCGGGGCGCCTTCGATCAGGGCGGCGATCGGGATGATGACGAGTCCGCCCGCGGTGAGCTGCCAGCCGGTCACGGCCAGCGGGCCGACGCCCTCGGGGCGTCCCCAGCGCTTGGTCATCACGGTGCCGGCGCCCATGGAGGCCGAGGAGACGATGCCGGCGATGACGCCGACGAGGTCGAGCTGGGCCTGGGAGGTCAGGACTACCATGCTCACGCCGAGCGCGGCGACTATCGCGGCGAGGACGTTGCGCAGCTTGGCCTTCTCCCCCAGGAGCAGGGCGGCCAGTCCGACGACGAACAGCGGGCCGGCGGAGCCGAGGACCGCGGCGACGCCGCCGGGGAGGCGGTAGGCGGCGAGGAAGAGGAGCGGGAAGAAGGCGCCGATGTTGAGGGTGCCGAGGACCGCCGACTTCCACCACCAGGCGCCCTTGGGGAGGGCCCGGGAGAGGGCGACCAGCAGGAGACCGGCGGGCAGGGCCCGCATCGCGCCGGTGAAGAGCGGCCGGTCCGGCGGCAGCAGCTCACTGGCGACGAAGTAGGTCGAGCCCCAGGAGACGGGGGCGAGTGCGGTCAGGACGATGGTGGTGACTCGGTTCACGGTCACTCACTCCTCGGGCAGGTGATGGGTACGGCGGGCGGAGATCTTGGCCGCGACCTACCCGGGGGCCCGTCCCGGCCTCCCCGGGTAGGTCGCTGATAAGTAGCTTAGCAGTAAGCTACTTTTTAGCAAGCTACTTTCTTGTGGCTGAGTAAACGGAACCCGGATACTGGTGGGCATGACCGCACTGAAGAACGACACCGCCCCGGACGCCGTCGACGCGATCACCGACCAGTGGTTCGCGGTGCGCCCCGATCTCGACACCACGCCGATGGCCGTCTTCGGCAGGATCTACCGGATCTCCAAGGCCATGGGGGACGCGGTGGAACGGGCGTACAACCGCCACGGGGTCTCCCGCGGGGAGTTCGACGTCATCGCCACGCTGCGGCGATCCGGAAGCCCCTACACGCTCTCGCCGCGCGAGCTGTCGGCCACGCTGATGCTCACGACGGGCGGTATGACCGGGCGCCTGGACAAACTGGAGAAGGCCGGGCTGCTCACCCGCAGCCCCGATCCGCACGACCGGCGCGGGCTCCAGGTGACCCTCACGGAGCGGGGGCTCGCCCTGGTGGACGAGGCGGTCAACGACGGTATCGAGGTGAACCGGGCCGGCCTCGCGGAGTTCAGCCCCGAGGAGGTCGAGGCGCTCGGCGGGCTGCTGCGCAAGCTCCTCGCCGGCATGCCCTGAGACCGGCGGGCCGCAGTACCCCGCGTCCGGGCGCCGCGCGTCCCGGCCGCCCGCGTCCGGGTACGCCAAGACGCCGGAGGTCGGCACGGGGCCGGCTCATGCCGGCTCCGCGGACCTCCGGCGCCCGGAAGTGCTGGAGTCGTAGGACCGCCCGGGGGCGGGTCAGCCCTGGTTCGGCTGCTTGCGCGACTTGTCGCCGACCATCACGAGACCCGCGATGATCAGGAAGATCACGATCGGCGCGGCCACGTACAGGCCGAGCGTCTCGCCGATGCTCAGCCCCTTGCCCGGGTCGTCGCCGTCGTCGCGGGTGAGCGCCAGGGCGGGAGACGTCATCAGCAGCATCATCAGCGCGGTTCCGGCCGAGACGGCGCCGGCGCGCAGAGCGTTCTTCTTGTCCACGGTGCAAACGTAGCGAACACCTAAAGCGGGCGCGCGCCCGGGGGTGCCGTACGGGTCCGTGCGCCCTCCCGCACCGCGCTCAGCAGGGCGTTCGCCCGAGGGGAGGCCGTCAGCGCCTCCAGGGTCAGCGGCCGGCCCGCCGCGTCGGCCACCGGCAGCCGCCAGTTGGGGTACTGGTCCCAGGTGCCGGGCAGGTTCTGCGGCCGCCGGTCCCCCACCGCGTCCGGCAGCCATACGCCGACCAACCGGGCCGGGGTGCGCAGCAGGAAGGCGTACAGGGCCCGTACGGCGCCCTCCTCGTCCTTGGCCTCCAGCCCGAGGCCGTCCAGCACGCTCAGCCACTGCGCGGTGTCGGCGGCGTCCTCGGCCCGCTCCTCCTCCACGGGGCGGGTCAGCAGGCCCAGCCGGTCGCGGAGTTCGACGTGGGCGCCGGCCAGTTTGGCGGCGGTGGGCGGCAGGTCGTGGGTGGTGGCGGTGGCCAGGCAGTCGGCCCGCCAGGCCCGGGGGGCCAGCGGCAGCCCGTCCCCGGACCAGTCCCGCTCGAACCAGAGCACCGAGGTGCCGAGGATCCCGCGCCGGGCCAGCGCCTCCCGTACCCGGGGCTCGACCGTCCCCAGGTCCTCGCCGACCACCACGGCGCCCGCCCGGTGGGCCTCCAGCACCAGGACCGCGAGCATGGCCTCGCCGTCGTAGGAGACGTACGTGCCCTCGGCGGGCGGGGTGCCCTCCGGGATCCACCAGAGCCGGAACAGGCCCATGACGTGGTCCACCCGCACCGCGCCCGCGTACCGGAACACCCCGCGCAGCAGGGCCCGGAAGGGGGCGTACGCGTGGGCCTCCAGGACGTCGGGACGCCAGGGCGGCAGCCCCCAGTCCTGGCCGCGCGCGTTGAAGGCGTCCGGCGGGGCGCCGACGGAGACGTGCCGGGCGTGGAAGGGGCCGGACCGGGCGTCGGAGCCCTCGGGGTGCACGCCGACGGCCAGGTCGTGGACGATGCCCACCTCCATCCCCGCCTCCCGGGCGGCCCGCTGGGCGGCGGTCAGCTGGGTGTCCGTCAGCCAGACCAGCCAGGCGTGGAACTCGGCCCGCTCCGCGGGCTCCCCGGCGGCGGCCGCGCACCAGGCGGCGTGCAGGTCGAGCCCCTGGCCCTGGGCGGCGCGGAACGCCCGGTAGGCGGCCTCGCGGGCGGGGGTGCGCGGGACGGCGTGGAGCAGTTCCAGGGCGGCCCGCTTGAGGGCCCAGACGGCGTCCCGGTCGATCAGGGCGCCCTTCTCCAGCACCTCGCGGCGCAGCTCCCCGCCCCGCGCGGCCAGTTGGGCGAGGGCCTCGCGGTCCGGGCAGGCCTCCCATTCGGGGAGGTCCTCGACGCGCAGGTGGACCGGGTCGGGGAAGCGACGGGAGGCGGGCCGGTAGGGGGAGGGGTCGGTCGGGGTGCCGGGGACGGCCGCGTGCAGGGGGTTGACCTGGATGAACCCGGCGCCGTGGGTGCGGGCGGCCCAGCGGGCCAGTTCCGCGAGGTCGGCGAGGTCGCCCATGCCCCAGGAGCGCTCCGAGAGCAGGGAGTACAGCTGGACGAGCAGGCCGTGGGACCGTTCCGGCGCGGCGGGGGCCCGGTCCGGGGCCACGATCAGGGTGGCGCCGGCGGTGCGGCCGTCGGGGGTCTCGGCGGTCACCCGGTGCACCCCGAGGGGCAGGCGCGGGTCCCACGCGGCCTCCCCGGCCCCGTCCTCCAGGGTGACCCGCAGCCGGGTCCCGGCCGGCAGCGCGGCCAGGGCTGCGGGGGCGGGCTCACCGCGCCACTGGACCAGGGTCGGCGGGAGCAGCCGCCCGGCCGCCTCCCGTTCGGCGGAATCGGCCTTCTCCCGTACGTCCTCGGGGGTGCCGACGGGGACGCCGATCAGGCCGAGCACGGTGCGGACCGTGGCCGGGGGCACCTGGACGGTGACGTCCTCGGCGGGCTGGTAGGAGGTGGCGACGCCGTGGTGGGCCGCGAGCCGGGCGAGGTCGTCCATCTGCATCCTTGGGGCTGGGAGGGTTATGAAACCGCCTCGCTGGTGAGCGGGGCCTCCTGTACGAGCGGGGTCTCGCTGGTCAGCGGGGCGTACGCGGCACCGGGCAGCGGGGTCTCGCTGGTCAGCGGCGCTTGCGCGCACCCGGACAACGGGGAGGCGCCCGCCGGGGGCACGTCCGCCGGGCCCGACCGGGCGGGGAGGTGGGCGAGCGGGGCACGGGTGCGGGTGGCGGGCGGCGCGGTGCGGGCTTCCATGGGGGCTCCCTCGTACGTGCTGGGGACCGGTGCTCCGGACCCGGCTGGTCCGGCGGATCCGCCCATGCAACACCTGTGCCGGACACCGCAGCCATACCCAGTCCGGGGCATCGCATTCCTGGCCGATCTTGGTCAGATCGCCCCGCGCGCATTGACACTTCAGCCGCACGGGTGGTGGGCTCGGGCTCATTCGTACGGGCGGGGGACGACTCGGGACGGGGAGGCTCCGTGCAGCTCAGGGGCAGGAAGCGGAGCACCGCGGCGGCGGTCGCGGTCATAGGCTCGCTGCTGGGCGGGGCGGTGGCCTCGGTCCCCGAGGGCATGCTGGCCGCCACCCCCAAGTCCCCGGCCGTGCCGCGTCCCGACGGCGGGTCGGCCGCCGTGGCCTCCGGCGGCCCGGGACCCCTCCTCGACCCGGCCTCGGACGTTCCGCGAGCCCCCTCCGAGGGTCCCGCCGTGTGGCCTCGGCCGCAGTCGGCGTCGGCCGATCCGGCCCGCGAGGTGCCGGTCGCGGCGGAGGCCGTCCTGGTGGCGCCGTACGACGTGGACCCGTACGCCGTGGACGTCGTACGCGCCGCCCTGCGCGCGGCCGGCGTGCGGACCCTGCACGACCGGCCGCCGGGGGCGGTGCTGCCCGAAGGGGCCCTCGTCGTACGGCTCCAGGGGGCGGACGCGGAGGCGGCGCTGCTGGCGCTCGGCGCGGCCCCGGCCGGGGACCTGCCCGGGGGCGGGTACCGGCTGGCGGTGGGGAGGACCGGCGGGCGGGACACCGTCGCGCTGGCCGGAGTGGGCGGGGACGGGCTGTTCCACGCCGCGCAGACGCTGCGTCAGCTGCTGGCGGCCGGGGGCGGGAAGGTGCCCGGGATGCTGGTGCGGGACTGGCCCATCGCCCCGGTGCGCGGGGTCACCGAGGGGTTCTACGGACAGCCCTGGAGCCGGGAGCAGCGGCTCGCGCAGCTGGACTTCCTGGCCCGCACCAAGCAGAACCGGCTGCTGCTGGCGCCCGGTGACGACCCGTACCGAACGACGGCCTGGCGCGAGGAGTACCCGGCGGCGGCCCGCGAGGAGTTCCGGGAGCTGGCCGAGCGGGCGCGGGCCGATCACGTGACGCTGGGCTGGGCGGTCTCCCCGGGCCAGTCCATGTGCCTGGCGTCGGCGGACGACCGGGCGGCGCTGCTGCGCAAGGTCGACGCGATGTGGGACCTGGGCTTCCGGGCGTTCCAGCTCCAGTTCCAGGACGTCAGTTACGCCGAATGGGGCTGCCGGGCCGACCGGGTGCGGTACGGGACGGGGCCGGTGGCGGCGGCGAAGGCCCACGCGGAGGTCGCGGGCGAGCTGGCGGCGCACCTGGCCCGGCACCATCCGGGGGCGGCGCCGCTGTCGCTGCTGCCGACGGAGTACTTCCAGGAGGGCGCCACCGCCTACCGGACGGCCCTGGCCGGGGCGCTGGACGCGCGGGTGGAGGTGGCCTGGACGGGCGTGGGCGTGGTGCCGCGCACCATCACCGGCAAGGAGCTGGCCGGGGCGCGCTCCGCGCTCGGGCATCCGCTGGTGACGATGGACAACTACCCGGTCAACGACTGGGACCCGGACCGCATCTTCCTCGGCCCGTACGCCGGGCGGGAGCCGGCGGTGGCGAGCGGGTCGGCGGCGGTGCTCGCCAACGCGATGGCGCAGGGCACCTTGTCGCGGATCCCGCTGTTCACGGCGGCCGACTACGCCTGGAACCCGAGCGGGTACCGCCCCGGGGAGTCCTGGGCGGCGGCGGTGCGCGATCTGTCGGGCCCCGACCAGCGGACCCGGGCGGCGCTGGCCGCACTGGCGGGGAACACGGCCTCCTCGGGGCTGAAGATGGAGGAGTCGGCGTACCTGAAGCCGCTGGTGGAGGAGTTCTGGCGGGCCCGTGCGGCCGGGGACAAGAACGCCGGGGAGAAGCTGCGCGCGGCGTTCACCGTGCTGCGGGAGGCCCCGGCGCGGCTGCCCTCCCTCGCGGGCGAGGCGGGGCCGTGGCTGGAGCGGCTCTCGCGGTACGGGGCGGCGGGCGAGCTGGCGGTGGACCTGCTGCGGGCCGAGGCCCGGGGCGACGGGGCCGCCGCCTGGCAGGCCTCGCGGGACCTGGCGGCGGCGCGGAGCGCGCTGGCGGAGCAGGAGGGGGTCCGGGTGGACGCCTCGGTGCTGGACCCGTTCCTGGCGAAGGCGGCGGCCGAGTCGGACGCCTGGACGGGTGCGGACCGGCCCGCCGGGACGGTGCGGCGGGAGCCGGGCTCGTGGACCGTGCGGCTGGAGGAGCCGCGTCCGCTCGCGGCGGTCACGGTGATGACGGACCCGCTGGGGCCGGGGTCGCGGGGCGCTTCGGTGGAGGTGCGGGTCCCGGGTGAGGGCTGGCGGCGCATCGGCGAGGCGGCGGGTTCCGGGTGGACCCAGGCGGACGCGGGCGGTGTACGGGCGGACGCGGTACGGCTGACGTGGGCGGGTGAGGACCCGGTGGTCCACCAGGTGGTGCCGTGGTTCGCGGACGACCCGCAGGCCGGGTTCGAACTGTCCGACGAGGGCCGGGTGGACGTGGAGGCCGGCGGGGCGGCGCGGACGGTGTCGGCGCAGCTGTCGGCGGTGCGGCCGGGGGAGGTCAAGGGCGCGCTGACGCTGTCGGGGCCCGCGCCGGCGGGCATCGAGGTCCGCCTGCCGGGCCCGGTCACGCTCCCGCGCGGGGGCCGGCTCTCCCTCCCGGTGGAGGTCCGCGTCCCCGCGTCCACCCCGGCGGGCACGTACGCGGTCCCCCTGGTCTTCGACGGCCAGGTGCGCACCCTGACGGTGCGGGCGGTGCCGCGCACGGGCGGCCCCGACCTGCTGCGCACGGCCCGGGTGACGTCCTCGGGGGACGAGTCGGCGCGCTTCCCCGCGTCGGCGGCGGTGGACGGCTCGGAGCTGACCCGGTGGTCCTCGAAGCCGGTGGACGGGGCGTGGTGGCAGGCGGAGCTGGCGGCCCCGGCGCGGGTGGGGGTGCTGAGCCTGCACTGGCAGGAGGCGTACGCGTCGGCGTACCGGGTGGAGACCTCGCCGGACGGGTTCACCTGGCGGCCGGCCGCCTCGGTCTCCTCCCGGGGCGGCACGGACACGATCCGTCTGGACCCGGCCGTGGAGACCCGCTACCTCCGCGTCACCTGCGACCGCCGCGCGACCCCGTACGGCTGCAGCCTCTGGTCGGCGACGGCCTTCGCGGTGGCGCCGTAGCCCTGCCGGGGCGGTCGCCGCCGCGCCCCGCGCGGCGGCGGCCCGTCAGGAGGCGGCGGCCGTGACCCCGATCCCGATGCGTTCCAGGGCGTCCTGCGCCCCGTACGGCTGGAGGTAGGGCATCCACCGCGGATCGCGGTGCCCCGTCCCGATGATCCGCCACGCCAGCCCCGACGGGGGTGCCGGCTGGTGCCTCAGCCGCCAGCCGAGTTCCAGCAGGTGGCGGTCGGCCTTGACGTGGTTGCAGCGCCGGCAGGCGGCGACCACGTTGTCCCAGACGTGCTGCCCTCCCCGGCTGCGCGGGATGACGTGGTCCACGCTCGTCGCGACGGCCCCGCAGTACATGCAGCGGCCGCCGTCGCGGGCGAACAGCGCGCGGCGGGTGAGTGGAACGGGCCCCCGGTAGGGGACCCGCACGAAGCGCTTGAGCCGGACCACGCTGGGCGCGGGGACGGCCTGTGTCGCGCTGTGCAGGAAGGCGCCGGATTCCTCGAGGGAGATGGCCTTGTTCTCCAGGACGAGGACGAGCGCGCGGCGGAGCGGTACGACGCCGAGGGGCTCGTACGACGCGTTGAGGACCAGGACGTGCGGCACGGACTGCCTCCTTGTACGCCGGCGGCGCGTGGCTCGCGCCGGGACGATCTGTTTTCCAGTCTCCCCTTACGGCTGGTCGAAACGCCACCACGCGCCGGTAACGGGCCCGAGGTGTTTTCAACCACACTCCCTTCATCCCCAGGTGAGGGCGGTCTCTCCCTCGAACACGGCAACGAGGTCGGCGCCGTGCCCGGTTAGTGTGGAAGGCCTGCCCGTACACCCCGTTCCGTTTCCGCGGGCAGGACGCCATGCCTGGAGGTTCCCCCGTGCCCTCGCCCGCCACTCCGTTCCCGTTGGCAGCGACCACCACCGACGACGCGGCCGAGAGCGTGACCAACGCCGCGAGCTTCATCGAGGAGAACTGGGCCACCTGGCTGAGCATCGGCCTGCGGATCCTGCTGATCATCGTGATCGCGGCCGCGCTGCGCTCGGTCGTCCGCAAGGCGCTGACCAAGCTGATAAGCCGGATGAACACCAGCGCGGAGGCCGTCGAGGGCACCGCGCTCGGTGGGCTGCTGGTCAATGCCGAGCGGCGGCGCCAGCGTTCCGAGGCGATCGGTTCGGTGCTGCGCTCGGTGGCCTCGTTCCTGATCCTCGGCACGGCCGCGCTGATGGTGCTGGCCGCGCTGAAGATCGATCTGGCCCCGCTGCTGGCGAGTGCCGGTGTGGCCGGTGTGGCGATCGGTTTCGGTGCCCGCAACCTGGTGACGGACTTCCTGTCCGGCGTGTTCATGATCATGGAGGACCAGTACGGGGTCGGCGACAAGATCGACGCGGGGGTGGCCTCCGGCGAGGTGATCGAGGTCGGTCTGCGCGTGACGAAGCTGCGCGGCGACAACGGTGAGATCTGGTACGTCCGCAACGGCGAGATCAAGCGCATCGGGAACCTCAGCCAGGGCTGGGCGACCGCGGGCGTGGCCGTGCAGGTCAAGCCGACGGAGAACCTCGCCCGGCTCCGCGAGACCCTCCAGGAGGTGGCCGACGCCTTCGCCAAGGAGTCCCCGTGGGACGAGCGCCTGTGGGGCCCGGTGGAGGTGCTGGGCCTGGACGAGGTGCTGCTGGCCTCGATGACGGTGAAGGTGTCGGCGAAGACGATGCCGGGCCAGCAGTTCGCCGTGGAGCGCGAGCTGCGCTGGCGGATCAAGGAGGCCTTCGACGCCGCCGGCATCCGGATCATCGGCGGCCTCCAGGCCGCCGGTGAGGACGAGGCCCCCGCCGACCCGTCGGCCTCGGTCGCCGCGCCGTCGGTGCTGGCCAATCCCGCCTCTCCGCAGTCGCTGGCCACGGCCCCGATTCCGCCGCCGGCCACCACGCCCCCGGTCACCAAGTGACCCCACGGCCCCCGGGCCCCCGCCCCGCCGGTCTTCCGGCGGGGCGGTTTCATTGACAGGGCTCGGCGAGCGATAGGAAACTTACCTAACAGTTCGCCTCGGTGAGGGAGAGCCTCGTCATGCCCGCCGGAACGCCCGCCACACCCGGAACGCCCAGCCTGCTGCGCGCCATGAACGACCGCGCCGCCCTGGAGCTGCTGCTGGCGCACGGCCCCCTGTCCCGGACCCGGATCGGGCAGCTCACCGGCCTCTCCAAGCCCACCGCCTCCCAGCTGCTGGCCCGCCTGGAGGCCGCCGGACTGGTCGTGGCCACCGGAACGGACGGCGGCCGGCCCGGCCCCAACGCCCAGCTGTACGCGCTCGACGCCCGCGCCGCCCACGTCGGCGGCCTCGACGTGACCCCCGACCGGGTGCTCGCCGCCGTCGCCGACCTCACCGGCACCGTCACCGGGCGCTTCGAGCTCCCCTACACCGAGGGCTCCGACGCCGTCGGACAGGTCACCGGCGCCCTGGCCGGAGCCCTCGCGGACGCCGGTCTGGGCCCGGACGCCCTGCACCGCGTGGTCATCGCCACCCCCGGCGCCTTCGACCCCCGCTCGGGCCGGCTGCGCTACGCCAGCCACCTGCCCGGCTGGCACTCCCCCACCCTCCTCGAAGAACTGGCCGCGGCCCTGCCCGTACCGGTCGAGTACGAGAACGACGTCAACCTCGCCGCCGTCGCCGAACAGCGCCTCGGCGCGGCCCGCGGCCACGAGGACTTCGTCCTGCTGTGGAACGAGGAGGGCCTCGGCGCCGCCCTGGTGCTCGGCGGCCGGCTGCACCGGGGCTGGACCGGCGGCGCCGGCGAGGTCGGCTTCCTGCCCGTGCCCGGACACCCCCTGGTCCGCCAGGTGGCCCGGGCCAACACCGGCGGCTACCAGGAGCTGGCCGGCGTCCAGGCGCTGCCCGCGCTCGCCGCCCGGGCCGGCGTCGACACCGCCGGGCTCCCCGCCGACGCGCAGGTGCCCGCCGCCGTCGCCCTGCTGCGGCGGGCCGCCGCCGGGCCCGAGGGGGCGCACCTGGACTTCCTCCGCTCGTACGCCACCGCCCTCGCGACCGGTCTGGCCTCGCTGGTCTCCGTACTCGACCCGGAGATCGTCGTCCTCGCCGGGGACGCGATCGCCGCCGGCGGCGAACCGCTGCGCGCGCTCCTGGAGGCCGAACTCACCGAGCTGGCCCCCTCCCGGCCCCGGCTGGTCTCCGGCGAGGTCCTCGAACGGCCCGTCCTGCGCGGCGCCCTGGAGAGCGCGCTCACCGCCACCCGCCAGGAAGTGTTCGACACCTCCCGCTAGCACCGCCCCCGCCCGCCCCGCTCCACCCCGCACCCCCCGACCGGCATACCCCCTCGGAAGTTCCTCCCCCCAGAGAGCGAGCCCCGCCATGCCCCCAGCCGGACGTCCCACCACCGCGGCAGCCCTGCTCGCCGTCGTGTCCGCCCTGTCCCTCCTCGCCACGGCCTGCACCGGCCAGGGCGCCGCCACCGCCTCCGACGACCCGAAGGCGGACACCACCCTCACCTTCTGGCACGGCTGGTCCGCGCCCGGCGAGGTCAAGGCGATCGAGGAGAACATCGCCCGCTTCGAGAAGGCCCACCCGAACATCAAGGTCAAGGTCACCGGCAACATGACCGACGACAAGATCAACCAGGCGCTGCGCGCGGGCGGCGACAAGGCCCCCGACGTGGTCTCCTCCTTCAGCACCGACAGCGTCGGCAAGTTCTGCGACTCCGGCGCCTTCGCCGACCTCAACCCCTTCCTGCGCAAGTCCGGGGTCGACAAGACGAAGGTCTTCCCCGCGACCCTGCTGGAGTACACGCAGTTCAAGGGCGACCAGTGCACGCTCCCCCTGCTGAGCGACGCGTACGGGCTCGTCTACAACAAGACCGCCTTCGCCGCCGCCGGCATCACCGAACCGCCCCGCACCTGGAGCCAGTTCACCGAGGACGCCCGCAAGCTGACCAAACCCGCCGGGGACTCCTACGAACAGCTCGGCGTGATGCCCACGTTCCACGGCTACGAGACCACCCCCATGCGCCTGGCGGCCCAGTGGAGCCCCTCCTACTTCACCCCCGACGGCCGCTCCAACCTGGCCGGGGACCCCGCCTTCGCCAAGATGCTCACCGCACAGAAGGACCTCGTCGACCAGCTCGGCGGGTACGAGCGGCTGGAACGGTTCCGGGCCGGCTTCGGCGACGAGTGGAGCGCCGAACACCCCTTCCACAAGAAGCTGGTCGCCATGCAGGTCGACGGTGAGTGGCGGGCCTCGATGGCCCGGGAGGCCGGGGTCGGCTTCGAGATCGGCACCGCGCCCCTGCCCGTACCGGACGACCAGGCCGCCGACTACGGCAAGGGCTACCTCTCCGGCACCGTCATGGGGATATCGGCGGCGAGCCGCAAGCAGAACGCCGCCTGGGAACTGGTGCGGTACATGACCACCGACACCGAGGCCGTCGTCTCCTTCGCCAACGCCATCCACAACGTGCCCTCGACGCTGGCCGCCCTCGAATCCCCGCAGCTGGAGGTGACCCCCGAGTTCAAGACCTTCCTCGACATCGCCCGGCACCCGAAGTCCGGCACCACCCCGGCCCGCGCCGACGGCGGCACCTACCAGCTGACCTTCCAGAACTTCGCCTACCGCACCGAGAAGGGCGAGGTGCCCGACCTGCGGGCCGGACTCGCCGCCACCGACCGGCAGATCGACACCGACATCGCCAAGGCCGGGTAGCCCGATGGCCCCGACCGCCCTCGCCGCCAAACACCGCCGGTCCGCCCTGCGGACCCTCGCGTTCCTCTCACCCTGGCTGATCGGCTTCGCCGTCTTCTTCGCCTACCCGCTGCTGTCCACCGCCTACTTCTCCTTCACCCGCTACGACGGCTTCCGGCCGCCCTCCTTCAACGGCACGGCCAACTGGAGCTACGTCCTCACCGACTACCCGCTCTTCTGGCCGGCCCTGCGCAACACGCTGTGGCTGGTCGTCGTCATGGTGAGCTGCCGGGTGGTCTTCGGCCTCGGCGTCGGGCTGCTCGTCACGAAGGTCAGGACCGGGGCCGGGATCTTCCGCACCCTCTTCTACCTGCCCTACCTGGCCCCGCCGGTGGCCGCGACCCTCGCCTTCGTCTTCCTCCTCAACCCCGGCACCGGCCCCGTCGACACCCTCCTCGAAGGGGTGGGGCTGCCCGGCCCCGGCTGGTTCACCGACCCCGCCTGGTCCAAGCCCGCACTGACCGCGCTCGCGCTGTGGGGGGTCGGCGACCTCATGGTGATCTTCATGGCCGCGCTGCTCGACGTACCGAAGGAGCAGTACGAGGCCGCCGAGCTGGACGGGGCCGGCGCCTGGGCCCGCTTCCGGCACATCACCCTGCCGAACATCTCCCCGATCATCCTGTTCGCCGTGGTCACCGGGGTCATCCAGGCCATGCAGTACTACACGCAGCCGCTCGTCGCCGGAAAGGCCGCCGCCGGGGTCATCGGCGGCTCCGGGCAGCAGTTCGAACCCGGCTACCCCGACCGGTCCACGCTCACCCTCCCCCAGCTGGTCTACAACCTCGGCTTCCAGCGCTTCGACTACGGGGCCGCCTGCGTGCTCGCCCTCGTCCTGTTCGCCCTGTCGATGGCCTTCACCGCGCTGCTGATGCGCCGCCGCGGCGCACTGACGGGAGCCGGACGGTGAGCGCCCGCCGCCGCCCCGGGGCCCTCCTGCACTGGATCGGCGTGCACGCCCTGGCCGTGGCCGCCGCCCTGTTCTTCGTCCTCCCCTTCGTCTTCCTGCTCCTCACCTCCCTCATGAGCGACCAGCAGGCCCTCACCCGCGACCTGTGGCCGCGCACCTGGGAATGGGGCAACTACGCCACGGTCTGGCACACCCCCGGATTCCTCACCTGGTGGCGCAACACCCTGCTCTACGCGGGTCTCGGCACCCTGCTGACCGTGGTGTCCTCGGTACCCGTCGCCTACGCCCTCGCCAAGTTCCGCTTCCGGGGCCGGCGGCTCGCCCTGCTGCTCGTGATCGCCATGATGATGCTGCCGCCGCAGGTGGTCGTCATCCCCATGTACCTCTTCTGGGCCCGGCAGCTCGACCTGTCGGGCACCCTGTGGCCGCTGATCGTCCCCATGGCCTTCGGCGACGCCTTCTCGGTCTTCCTGCTGCGCCAGTTCCTGCTGACCATCCCCGACGAGTACCTCGACGCGGCCCGCGTCGACGGCTGCGGCGAACTGCGCACCCTGCTGCGCGTGGTCCTGCCGATGGCGAAGCCCGGCATCGCGGCCGTCGCCCTCTTCCAGTTCTTCGCCGCCTGGAACGACTACTTCGGCCCGCAGATCTACGCCTCCGACAACCCGGCCGCCTGGACCCTCAGCTACGGGCTGGAGTCCTTCAAGGGCGCGCACCACACCAACTGGAACCTCACCATGGCGGCGACCGTGCTCGTCATGGCGCCCGTGATCCTCCTCTTCTTCCTCGCCCAGAAGGCGTTCGTCGAGGGAGTCACCCTGACCGGCGTGAAAGGCTGAACCCGATGAAACTCGCAGTGGTGGGCGGCGGTTCCACCTACACCCCCGAACTCGTCGACGGGTTCGCGCGGCTGCGCGACACCCTGCCCGTCACCGAACTCGTCCTCATCGACCCCGCCGCGGAACGGCTGGAGCTCGTCGGCGGGCTGGCCCGGCGGATCTTCGCCCGGCAGGGGCACCCCGGCCGGATCACCACCACCTCCGACCTCGACGCGGGCGTCGACGGCGCCGACGCCGTCCTGCTCCAGCTGCGGGTCGGCGGGCAGGCCGCCCGGCTCCAGGACGAGACCTGGCCGCTGGAGTGCGGCTGCGTCGGCCAGGAGACCACCGGCGCGGGCGGGCTGGCCAAGGCCCTGCGCACCGTCCCGGTGGTGCTGGACATCGCCGAACGGGTCCGGCGGGCCGCGCCCGAGGCGTGGATCATCGACTTCACCAACCCCGTCGGGATCGTCACCCGGGCCCTGCTGGGGGCCGGGCACAAGGCGGTCGGGCTGTGCAACGTCGCCATCGGCTTCCAGCGGAAGTTCGCCGCGCTGCTGGGCGCGCGGCCCGCCGAGGTCCACCTCGACCACGTCGGCCTCAACCACCTGACCTGGGAGTTCGGGGTACGGCTCGGCGGGCCCGGGGGCGAGGACGTGCTGCCCCGGCTGCTGGCCGAGCACGGGGAGGCGATCGCCGCCGACCTGCGCATGCCGCGCACGGTGCTGGACCGGCTCGGCGTGGTGCCCTCGTACTACCTGCGCTACTTCTACGCCCACGACGCGGTGGTCCGCGAGCTCGGCGAGAAGCCCTCGCGGGCCGCCGAGGTCGCCGCGATGGAACGCGAACTCCTCGCCCTGTACGGGGACCCCGCCCTCGACGAGAAGCCCGCGCTGCTGGCCAAGCGGGGCGGGGCCTTCTACTCGGAGGCGGCCGTGGACCTCGCGGCGGCCCTGCTGGGCGGCGGCGGCCCGGGCGTCCAGGTGGTCAACACCCGCAACGACGGCACCCTGCCCTTCCTCCCCGACGACGCCGTCATCGAGGTCCAGGCCTTCGTCGACGGCTCCGGCCCGGCGCCGCTGGCCGTGCCCCGCCCGGACCCCCTGTACACGGGACTCCTCGCGCACGTCACCGCGTACGAGGACCTCGCGCTGGACGCCGCGCTGCGCGGCGGGCGCGAACGGGTGGCCCGGGCCCTGCTCGCGCACCCGCTGATCGGGCAGTTCGACCTGGCCGAGGGGCTGACGGACCGGCTGCTCGCCCACAACAAGGAGCACCTGCCATGGGCGTGAACCGCCCCTCCCCCGCCGCCGTGCTCGCGCTGGACGCGGGGAACAGCAAGACGGACGCGGCCCTGATCGGCGCCGACGGCACGGTCCTCGGCACCGGCCGCTCCGGCGGCTTCCAGCCGCCCCGGACGGGCGTCGGGCCGGCCGTGGACGTCCTCGGGGAGGCCGTGGCGCGGGCCGCCGCGGCCGCCGGCCTGGCGGGCCCGCCGTACGCGGTGCGGATCTCGGCCTGCCTGGCCAACGCCGACCTGCCGGTGGAGGAGCGGCAGCTGGCCGACGCGATCGCCGCGCGCGGCTGGGCCGGGGCCGTCGAGGTGCGCAACGACACCTTCGCGATCCTGCGGGCGGGGGTGGACCGGCCGCGCGGGGTCGCCGTGGTGTGCGGGGCCGGCATCAACTGCGTGGGCATGCTGCCCGACGGGCGCACCGCCCGCTTCCCCGCCCTGGGGCGGCTCTCCGGGGACTGGGGCGGCGGGAGCGGTCTGGCGGAGGAGGCCGTGTGGTGGGCGGCCCGGGCCGAGGACGGGCGCGGCGGACCCACCGGGCTGGCGAAGGCCCTGCCGGCGCACTTCGGGCTGGCGGCGATGGCCCCCCTGATCGAGGCGGTGCACCTGGGCGGGATCCCCCGGGGGCGGCTGCACGAGCTGGTGCCGGTGCTGTTCGAGGTGGCGGCGGCGGGCGATCCGGTGGCGTCGGCGATCGTGGAGCGGCAGGCCGAGGAGGTGGTGGCGCTGGCGTCGGTGGCGCTGGAGCGGCTGGGGCTGCTGGCGGAGGAGGCGCCGGTGCTGCTGGGCGGCGGCGTCCTCGCGGCCCGGCACCCGCGGCTCGACACCCGGATCCGGGAGCTCCTGTCGTCCCGCGCCCCGCTCGCCCGGCCCACGGTGGTCACGTCCCCGCCGGTTCTGGGCGCGGCTCTGCTCGGCCTGGACGCGACGGGCGCCCCGCCCGGGGCACACGAGCGGCTCCGTGCCCATTTCGGGTGAACCGGTGCCGGGGGCGCCCTCGCGGGGAACCGTGGGGGCGGGGCCGGCGTATTCACGGTGAAGGGGTGGCGGGCGAGGCCGGGGGGAGGGTGATCGGGGCGGTCCGGGGAGGGGATCACCCAAGATCGAGCACCGGGTGCTGTGGTCCGGCGTCACTACGGCCATACTGCTGCGGAGCAGAGGGACCGAGGGGGAGGTCAGGGTGGCCATCACGACACGCCCGTCCGCGCCCGGGGGCGGTGCCTCCGGGGTACCCGCCGGGCCGGCCGGGCGGAGTACGGCCTGGGCCGAGGGCGTGGAGCGGCTGCGCGCGGCCGCGACGACCGAGCCGGGCCGGCTGCGGATCATCGGCGCGGTGCTGGCGGCGCTGGTGCTGCTGTTCGGCCTGGTGGCGGTCTGGGAGGTCTCGGGCCGGGTCACGGCCGCACAGGACGTGGTGGGCCGCAGCCAGCCGCTGAGCGCGGACGCGGCGAGCATCTACCGTTCCCTGGCCGATGCCGACACGGCTTCCTCCAGCGGGTTCCTCGCGGGTGCGCAGGAACCCCGCGAGGTCCGCCAGCGCTACGAGAAGGACATGGCGAACGCTTCCCGGCTGCTGGTGAACGCGGCGGCCAGCACGGGGGCCGGCGGGGAGTCCCGCAAGGAGATAGCGCTGCTGGGCGAACAGCTGCCCCGCTACACGGGCCTGATCGAGCAGGCGCGCGCGAACAACCGGCAGGGGCTGCCGCTGGGCGGCGCGTACCTGCGCTACGCCAACGAGCAGATGAGCACGGTCCTGCTGCCCGCCGCCCAGCGGCTGTACGAGGCGGAGACCGGGCGGCTGTACACGGACTACGACGAGGCCCGGGGCTGGCCGCTGGCCGCGACGGGCGCGGGGTTGCTGGCGCTCGCCGCCCTGGTGTGGGCGCAGCGGCGCGACTTCCTGCGGACCAACCGGGTCTTCAACCACGGTCTGCTGGCGGCGACGGCGGCGACGGCCGTGGTGCTGCTGTGGCTGACGGTGGGGCAGACGCTGGCCCGGTCGGGGCTGGGCGAGGCCCGGGCGGACGGGCAGGAGTCGCTGAAGGTGCTCAACGACGCCCGGATCGCCTCCCTCCAGGCGCGGGCGAACGAGAACCTGACGCTGATCGCGCGGGGCGCCGTCCTGGCCGAGGACAAGAAGTCCGACAAGTACGACGTGGACTACGCGAAGAACATGAGGCAGCTCGACGCGGGGCTGGCCCGGGCGCTGGAGCTGGCCGACGACGCGAGCGGCCGGGACCCGGTGTCGAAGGCCGTGGCGGGCGTGGCGCAGTGGAAGCAGCGGCACGCGGCGGCCCGGGAGACGGACGTGCGGGGCGACTACGACCTCGCGCTGCCCCAGGTGATCGGGGGCAAGGGGCGGACGGACAGCAGCGGGGCCTCGTTCGACACGGTGGACGCCTCCCTGGAGCAGGCCGTGGCCCATGAGCAGAAGCAGTTCACCGCGGCCGCCCGGGGCGGGCTCGGTGCGCTGGGCGGGCTGGTGACGGGGTCGGCGGCGCTGGCCGCCGTCGGCGCGGGCGCGGCCCTCCTCGGCATCGGTCGCAGGCTTTCGGAGTACAGGTGAGTGCGGTGCGGATACGGCGGACACAGGCGGAGCGGCGGCCCGGCCGGCTGCGGCGCGCGGCGGGACGGCTGCGCGGCTGGGGCGGGGTGAGCGCGATGGCCGCCGCCTGTGCGATGACGGCCGCGGCGGTGCTGCTGCCGCTGGCGCAGTCCTCGCCGGGCACCGGGCACCACCCGGGGGTGGTGCGGGAGCCCGCGTCGATGGCGGCGGCGCCCTTCACCCTCACCGACACCTGCCCGGACCCGGAGGCCAGCCTGCGGCCGTCCGCGCTGGACGGGCCGACGATCGAGCGGATCCGCAGGGCGGGCAAGCTGGTCGCGGGGGTGGACCAGAACAGCTTCAAGTGGGGCTACCGCAATCCGGACGGGCACCTCGACGGCTTCGACATCGATCTGGTGAAGGCCATAGCCAAGGACATCCTGGGCAACGAGGAGGCGGTCATCTACCGGGCGATCCCCACCAGTCAGCGCATCCCGGCGCTCCAGGAGGGCCGCGTCGACATCGTGGTGCGGACGATGACGATCAACTGCAAGCGGCTGGAGGACGTGGCCTTCTCCACCGCCTACTTCGAGGCGGGGCAGCAGGTGCTGGCGCCCAAGGGCTCCCCGATCACCGGGTACGACGCCTCGCTGAAGGGCCGCCGGATCTGCACGGCCGCCGGGTCCACGGCGGAGGCCGCCCTCAAGGCGCAGGGCTACGGTTCGGTCCCGGTGTCGGTGCCGAACCAGCTGGACTGCCTGGTGCGGCTCCAGCTCGGCGAGGTCGACGGGATCATCACCGACAACGCGCTGGCCGCCGGGCAGGCGGCGCAGGACCCGTCGGTGCAGCTGGTCGGCGCGCCGTTCACCCGCGAGTTCTACGGTGTGGCGATGAACAAGGACGCCTCGGACCTGGTGCGCCGGGTCAACAAGGTGCTGGAGAACTACCGCGCGGGCGGTGACCAGAGCCCGTGGGCGACGTCGTACCGCAAGCACTTCGAGGACGTGCTGCCGAAGGCCGCGGTGCCGCCCGCGCCCAAGTACCGGGAGGGCTGAGGCCGGTGGTGGGGGTACCGCCCGCTCGCGGGACAGGATCGGAGCCGTACGTGAACCAGTCGGGGCTGATGGACCGGGACGACGTCGACCGGGCGCTGACGCGCCTCGGCGCCGAGCACGAGGCCGTCGAGACCTCGCTGCTCGCGCTCCAGGACCACGCGGGGCGCCGGCTGCTGGAGGGCGCGGCGCTCAGCGGGGTCACCAAGGAGCGCTGGGCCGTCGCCGACGCGGCCGTCACCCGGCTGTGGACGTATTTCGACGCCTACAGCGGGGCGCTGGCCGCCGCGCGGGAGATCCGTGAGCGGCGGCGGTGGCCGACCCGCGAGGACCTGGCCGAGCTGACGGAGCGGCTGCGCGGGCCGGGCGTGACGATCGCGGGGGCCGGGGCGGAGGGCGCCTCGCTGGCGGAGCGGTTCTCGCTGGCCGAGCTGGTGGCCCGGATGAACGAGCTGTACGCCGCCTCGCTGGACGTGGTGGTCGCGGCCGACGCCGTGTGGTCGGCGCTGCCGGCGCGGATCGACCTGCTCGCCGCCGAGCTGCACCGGACGCGTTCGCTGGCGCGTTCGGTGGGGGTCCGGCCGGGCGAGCACCCGGCGGGGGACGAGCTGGAGGAGATCACGGCCGAGCTGGCGCAGCTGCGCGAGGCGGTGATCGCGGACCCGCTGGCCTTCTGGGTGCCCGCTGCGGGGAGTTCCGCCCCGGGCGGCGGCCGTCCCGACACCGCCCGCTACGACCGGGCGGCCCGCGCGCTGGACGACGTACGCCGTGAGGTGGAGGCGGTCCTGACCGTGCGGCAGGACGCGGAGGCCCGGCTGATCGCCCTGCGGGACGTGCTGTCGCGGGCCGACCGGACCCTGGCGGAGGCGCGGACGGCGCGCGGTGAGGTGCTGGCGAAGATCGCGGCGTCGGAGGTCCCGGCCGTGAGCGGTCCGCCGACGGCCCTGCAGGAGCAGCTGGCGGCGGCGGCCGAGTACCGGCGGCAGTCGCAGTGGCACCGGCTGTCCCCGCTGCTGGACGCACTGGAGGACCGGGCGGACGAGGAACTGCGGCGGGCCCGCGAATCGTTGACGGCTGTGACGGCGCCCCTGGCGGTACGGGCCGAGTTGCGCGGGCGGCTCGACGCGTACAAGGCGAAGGTCGCCCGGCTCGGTCTGGCGGAGGATCCCGTGCTGGTCGAGCGGTACGACGCGGCCCGGCGGATGCTGTGGAGCGCGCCGTGCGATCTGCGGGTGGCGGAGGGGGCGGTGCTGCGCTACCAGCGGGCGGCGGCCGAGGCCCTGGCCCCGCCGGAGGACCACCGGCCCGGGGGGCCGGGGGAGGAGGACGCGTGAGCCTGATCGGAACGGCCTGTCTGCGCTCCGGCTGCCCGGGCGCGTACGAGGACATGGGCGGCGGCGAGGTGTACTGCGACACCTGCGGGCTGGCGCCGGTGGGCGCGGTCGCGGCGGGTGCGGAGGAGCTGCTGTCCCCGCCGACGGGGATGACGAGCGCCGCCCGGCACGGGGATTCCCGGGGTTCGGCGGGCTCGCGCGGCTCCGGCCGTTCCTCGGCGTCGGCGCGTTCGGCGTCCTCCCGGTCCTCGTCCTCGCGCCGCTCGGTGTCGGGCCGGCTGTCGCGCTCCCTGGCGGGCGCGGGGTCCAGCCGGTCGGTGTCGGTGCGCAGTTCGGGTGCGGGGACCGGGCCCTCGGGGCGCAGCCGACTGGGCGCGGGCCTGGTCAGCGTGCCGGAGGTGCCGCGTCCGGATCCTTCGACGGCGGTGCTGGAGAACCCGGAGGTGCCGGAGCGCAAGCGGTTCTGCTCGCGTTCGGACTGCGGGGCCCCGGTGGGGCGCGCGCGGGGGGACCGGCCGGGGCGGACGGAGGGGTTCTGCACCAAGTGCGGGCACCCGTACTCCTTCGTGCCGAAGCTGCGCGCCGGGGACGTGGTGCACGGCCAGTACGAGGTGGCGGGCTGTCTGGCGCACGGCGGTCTGGGCTGGGTGTACCTGGCGGTGGACCGGGCGGTGGCGGACCGGTGGGTGGTGCTCAAGGGCCTCCTGGACACCGGGGACCAGGACGCGATGGAGGCGGCGATCTCCGAGCGGCGCTTCCTGGCGGAGATCGAGCACTCCAACATCGTGCGCATCTACAACTTCGTGGAGCACCTCGACCAGCGGACGGGTTCGCTGGACGGCTACATCGTCATGGAGTACGTGGGCGGCAAGTCGCTGAAGGAGATCGCGAACGAGCGCCGCCGGCCGGACGGGCGGCGCGATCCGCTGCCGGTGGAGCAGGCCTGCGCGTACGGCATCGAGGCTCTGGAGGCGCTGGGGCACCTGCACAGCCGCAACCTGCTGTACTGCGACTTCAAGGTGGACAACGCGATCCAGCAGCAGGACCAGCTGAAGCTGATCGACATGGGCGCGGTGCGGCGGATGGACGACGAGGAGTCGGCCATCTACGGCACGGTGGGCTACCAGGCGCCGGAGGTGGCGGAACTGGGGCCTTCGGTGGCCTCGGACCTGTACACGGTGGCGCGGACGCTGGCGGTGCTGACGTTCGACTTCCAGGGCTACACGAACGTGTTCGTGGACTCGCTGCCGAATCCGGAGCACATCGAGGTGTTCCAGCGGTACGAGTCCTTCTACCGGCTGCTGGTCCGGGCCACCGACCCGGATCCGGGACGGCGGTTCGCGTCCGCGCAGGAGATGGCGGACCAGCTGACGGGCGTGCTGCGGGAGGTGGTCGCGCTCCAGACGGGCCGGCCGCGGCCGCAGCTGTCGACCCTGTTCGGCCCGGAGACGCGTGTTCCGGACACCCGGCTGTACGAGGACACCCCGGATGCGGAGGTCTCCCGTCTGGGCTCACGCCCTCTCCCCCGCCGGGGCTTCGCCCTGCGCCGCCGCAGGGCCACGGCGGCGGAAGGCCTCACGGAAGCGGGCGCGCCGGTGCCGGTGGCCGAGGGGCCGGAACTCGCGGCCGCCGGGTCCGGCGGACCGGGGGCCGGGGGCTTGGGCGCTCCGGGTGCCGGGTCCGGTGCTCCGGGGGCCGGGGGCTTCGGTGCTCCGGGGGCCGGGGGCTTCGGCACCGGCGGACCGGGGGCCGGGAAGGCCGTTGCGGGAGTGCCCGCGGCCGGTACCGCCGGCGCCGTGCCGGCCGGGGCCTCGGGCTCCCGTGCCGCCGGGGGCGGGGCCGGGGTGCCCGGAACCGGCGTGCCCGGGGGCGGGGCGGTGACGGCCGGGACCGGCGCGCCCGGATCCTGGGCCGCCGGGGGCGCCGAGGGCGGGGCCGGTGGCGGGGTCTCGGTGCTCGGGACGACCGCCACGCACGTGGGGGGCGTCGGCGTGCCCGGGCCGCGGCAGGCTCCGGTGGCCGCGCAGGCTCCGGCCGCTGCCGCCTTCCCCGTCCCCCTCCGCACGGCGGCGGCGGGGCCGGGTCCCCTCGACGTGCGCGACACGGCCCTGGCTCTGCCCGTACCGCTGGTCGACGCGTCCGACCCGAACGCCGGGTTCCTGACGGGGCTCCTCGCCTCCGCCCCCGCCGACCTGCTCGGCGCCCTGGGCGCGGCCCCCGCCGACTCGGCGGAGCTGCGGCTGCGGGAGCTGCGGGCCCGGCTCGAACTGGGCGAACTGGCCCTGGCCGCGCGGACCCTGGCCGAGCTGGAGGCCACGTACCCGGACGACTGGCGGGTGGTGTGGGCGCGCGGCATCGCCTCGCTGGCCACCGGGGACGACGAGATAGCGGCCCTGTCCTTCGACGCCATCTACGACGCCTTCCCGGGCGAGCCCGCGCCGAAGCTGGCGCTCGCGCTGTGCGCGGAGATCCTGGGCCAGTTGGACAACGCCGCCGAGTACTACCGGCTCGTCTGGATCACCGACCCGGGGTTCGTGAGCGCGGCCTTCGGGCTGGCCCGCGTCCAACTGGCCGCCGGGGACCGGGCGGCGGCCGTCCGTACGCTGGAGTCCGTACCGGAATCCTCCATCCACTACACCGCCGCCCGGGTGGCGGCGGTACGGGCACGCCTGCGCGACCGGTCCCCGCAGGAGGAGCTGCTGGCCGACCTGGGGGCCGCGTCGGACCAGGTCGAGGCGTTGCGGCGGTTCGGGCTGGACCCGGAACGGCAGGAGCGGCTGGCAACGGAGGTTCTGGGCGCGGCCCTGGACTGGGTACTGTCGGGTAGCCGGGGTGCCGACCCCGGCCGGAGCTCGTTGCTCGGCAGTCAACTGGACGAGCGGGGGCTGCGCTTCGGCCTGGAGCGCTCCTACCGCGTCCTCGCCCGGCTGGCGCAGCGGGGCGAGGAGAGGATCGAACTGGTGGAGCGGGCCAACCGTTTCCGTCCCCGGACGTGGGTGTGAGAGATGTCGATGCATCGGCCGTCGGGCTGCCCCAGCTGCGCGGAGCCCCTGGAGGAGGGTGACCGTTTCTGCGGGGTGTGCGGTTACGCCCTCTCCTCCCCGACCCCTCCCCCGGACCGCACGCCGACCCTGCCCGACCCGGGCCCGGCCGGCGGGTCCGCGGACGCGGCGGCGGGTCCCGCGTACGCGGCCCGGGTCCCGGCGCCGGCGGAGGCCGCCGGGCCCGACCCCACCCCCGGCTTCGGCAGCCCCGCCCGGCCGGCCCGCGTCCCGGCGCCGGCCGGCGGCGGGGCCCCCGCCGGGTCCGGTGCGTCCGCCTCGGCCGGGGACTCCGGCTCCCCGGCCGCCCCCGGCTACGGCGTCCCGGCGAGCGGCTACTCCGGCGGGTCCGCCGCCGGGGTGCCCGCGCCAGGCTGGGAGGGCACTCCCGTGACGCCGGGCTCCGCGCCCGCCGCCGGCGACACCCCCTGGGGCGCCACGGCCGGCGGGCCCGGAACCCCCTACGGCGGCGCGGACGACGCCCACCACGGCCGCTCCGCAGCGACCGCACCCGGGGACCCGTACGGCACCGCCCCGCAGGGAACCCCGTACGAGGCCGCCCGGGAGGACCCGCACGCGGCCCGGTACGCCGGCGCCCCGCGACCGGACCCGCAAGCGGACCCCTACCCGGCCGCCCAGGCAGCCGGGTACGGCGCCCCCGCACAGACGGCCCCGCCCGGCACCCCCCAGGGGGAGCAGCAGCAGGGCCCGTACGACAGCACCCGCGAGGGGGACCCGCAGCAGGGCCCGTACGCGAACCCGCACGAGGCCCCGTACGAAGCCCCCTCCGGCCCCCCGCAGGGGGACCCGCACCAGGACCCGTACGGCGCCACTCCGCAGGGGCCCCGGGCGGACCCCCACGAGGACCCGTACGCCACCCCGCAGGGGGACCCGCAGGGGAGCGGCGGCGGCGCGCGGACCTGTGTCGCCTGCCGGACCGGGTACGTGGACACCGACGGCTACTGCGAGCACTGCGGCCACGCCCAGCCGCGTGAGCGGGACCATCAGGAGGAGGAGCTCTGCAGCGTCGCCGCCGTCAGTGACCGCGGGCTGCGCCACCACCGCAACGAGGACTCCTTCGCGGTGGCGGCCACCGCCCTGCCCGACGGCTCCGCCGCCACCGTCGCCATCGTCTGCGACGGCGTCTCCTCCGCCAGCCGCCCCGACGACGCGTCGGCGGCCGCCGCCGGCGCCGCCAGCGAGGCGCTGCTCGACGCCCTGCCCCGGGGCGCGCAGCCGGCGGAGGCCATGCACGAGGCGATCCTCGCGGCCGGCGCCGCCGTCAGCGCCCTCGCCCCGCAGCCGCCCGGCGCGCAGAACGCCCCCGCGTGCACCCTGGTCGGCGCCGTCGTCAGCAGCGGGCAGCTGACCATCGGCTGGGTCGGCGACAGCCGCGCCTACTGGGTCCCCGACGACCGCGCCGTCCTGCCCCGCCGGCTCACCGAGGACGACTCGTGGGCCGCCCAGATGGTCGCGGCGGGGCTGATGGGCGAGGCCGAGGCCTACTCCGACGTCCGGGCGCACGCCATCACCGGCTGGCTCGGGGCCGACGCGTACGACCTCGACCCGCACACCGCGAGCTTCAGACCGGACCACCCCGGTGTGGTCGTCGTCTGCACCGACGGACTGTGGAACTACGCCGAGTCCGCGGCCGACATGGCCCGGATCCTGCCGGCGGACGCCGCCGAACGGCCCCTGCACTGCGCCCAGGTGCTGGTCGGGCACGCCCTCGACGGGGGCGGGCACGACAACATCACCGTGGCCGTCGTGCCGTTCACGGCCGTCCCGCCGCAGGAGGAAGCGGAACCGGAAGCGGAAGCGGAAGCCGGTCCGGCGGCCGAGCGGCCGCGCCCTGCGGCCTGATCCCGAACCGCCCGCCCCGACAGCCCCCGAGGAGTCACCCCGATGGCGAACTTCGCCAAGCCGCGCGCCCCGCGCTTCAGCGTGGAGGTGTACCAGAACGAGTTCCTCCCCGAGGGCGGGCGGGACGTGCACGCCATCGTGACGGTGACCTCCACCGGCGGCGCCACCGCCACCACCGCGCGGGCGCTCGGCCAGGACGCGGCCGTCGTGATCATGGTCGACTGCTCCGGCTCGATGGAGTACCCGCCGGAGAAGATGCGCGGGGCCCGCGAGGCCACCGCCGCCGCGATCGACACCCTGCGCGACGGCACGGCCTTCGCCGTGATCGCCGGTACGCACGAGGCCCGCGAGGTCTACCCCGGCCAGGGCCTCCTCGCCACCGCCGGCCCGGACACCCGCGCCCGGGCCAAGGAGGCCCTGCGGGGCCTGAGCGCGGGCGGCGGCACCGCCATCGGCACCTGGCTGCGGCTGGCCGACGGGCTGCTGCGCCGCTCCCCGGCCGCCATCCGGCACGGCATCCTGCTCACCGACGGCCGCAACGAGCACGAGGACCCGGCCGTGCTGCGCGCCACCCTCGACGCCTGCGCCGGCCGTTTCACCTGCGACGCGCGCGGGGTGGGCACCGACTGGGAGGTCAAGGAGGTGACGGGGATCGCGAACGCCCTGCTCGGCTCCGCCGACATCGTGGCCGATCCGGCCCACCTCGCCGAGGACTTCACGCTCATGATGGAGAAGGTCATGGGCAAGGAGGTCGCGGACGTCGCGCTGCGCGTGTGGACACCGGTCGGGGCGGAGATCCGGTACGTCAAGCAGGTCTCGCCGTCCGTCCGGGACCTCACGGCCCGCCGTACCGAGGCGGGCCCGCGCGCCGGGGACTACCCGACGGGTTCCTGGGGGGACGAGTCCCGGGACTACCACGTGTGCGTGCGGGTGCCGCAGGCCTCCGTCGGCCAGGAGATGCTGGCCGCCCGCGCCTCGCTCGTGCTGCCGGGTCCGGCGGGCGAGCCGCAGGCGCCGATCGCTCAGGGGCTGGTCAGGGCGGTGTGGACGAACGATCTCGCCGCCTCGACCGCGATCAGCCCCCAGGTGGCCCACTACACGGGGCAGGCGGAGCTCGCGCAGGCTATCCAGCAGGGCCTGGAAGCCCGCAAAATGGGCGATGTCGACGGCGCCACGGCCAAGCTGGGCCGTGCCGTGCAGTTGGCGAGCGCCTCCGGGAACGCCGACACCGCCAGACTGCTCGCCAAGGTGGTGGATGTCGTGGACGCGGCGGCGGGTACTGTGCGCCTGAAAGCCAAGGTCGCCGATGCCGACGAGATGACCCTTGAAACCCGTTCGACACAGACCGTCCGAGTGAAGAAGACCTGAGAAGAAGCCCGCCGCGATGGCGCAGGGCGAAGAAGGGGGAAGCGCCGCGATGCCGACCTGCCCGAACGGGCACCAGTCCGCCTCCGACGACTGGTGCGAGGTCTGCGGCCACCGTATGGCCGCCCCGACGAGCCCCCCTGCGGCCCCCTCCTACGGCTACGGCTACCCGCCCACCACCGGTGAGCCGACCGCCCAGGCGGAGCTGTGCCCGCAGTGCCGGACCCCGCGCGAGGCCATGGCCCCGTTCTGCGAGGAGTGCCGGTACAACTTCCTGACGCGGACGGCGACCCCGTACACCCCTCCGCCGGCCCCGCCCGTCCCTGAGGCGGCCCCGCCCGTCCCCGTCGGCGGCGCGCAGCCCCCGGCGGCCCCGGCCGGCGCCGGTGCCCCGCCGCCCCCGCCGCCGCTCCCGCCGCAGCCGGTGTACTCCCAGGACCACTTCGAGTACCAGGGCTCGCGGCCCTCGCGGGTCAACCGCCCGGCCGAGCCGCTCCAGGCCGACGACGACTGGCTGCTGCCGCCGCCCGCCGCCCCGGAGCCGCCCGCTCCGCCGGTGGCGCAGGCGCCCGTACCGCCGCCGGTGCGGCCGCCCGTGCAGCCGGAGTACCCGCCGGCGGAGTACGCGCCGGCGCCCGTCCCGGAGCAGCAGCCCGCCGCCGCGACCTGGACGGCGACGATCGGGCCCGACCGCTCGTACTTCATGGCGATGATGCGGCGCAGCGGCCCCGAGGCGGCCGGGCTCAACCTGCCCGCGTACTCCCCCGAGCTGCACCTGCCGCTGTCCGGCGGCCAGATCACCATCGGCCGGCGCCGCGCCTCCACGGGCGAGTCCCCGGACGTCGACCTGTCGGTGCCGCCGGAGGACCCTGGCGTCTCGCACAGCCACGCGGTGCTCGTGCAGCAGCCCGACCTCAGCTGGGCCGTGGTGGACCAGAACTCGACCAACGGCACCACCGTCAACATGGGCGAGGACCCGATCCAGCCCTACGTCCCGGTGCCCCTCGCCGACGGCGACCGGGTCCACCTGGGCGCCTGGACCACCATCACCATCCGGCGGGGCTGAGCCGCTCAGCTCCCCGCCGCTCCGGCGGTCTCCCCCAGGGGCCACACGTAGGGCCCCCGGGGGTCGTCGAGCCAGGCCCACTGCCCCTCGGCGGTGACCGTGACGCCGAACCGCTCGCGCGCCGGCCGGCCCTCGCCGCGCCACAGGTCCAGCGCCTCCCGGGGGCGCAGCACGCCCGCGGTCAGAATCAGCAGGAACTGGAAGCGCTCGTTCTCCACCAGCTCGTACGGGACCCCGTGCAGCGGGCCGCCCATCCCGGGCGGCGGCGGGCCGGCCGTGGCCCCGCGCAGCGGGACGAAGTAGGCGGAGGTGTGCAGGAAACGGCCCTCCGCGAAGTCGGCGTCGCGGACCGTGAGCGCGATCAGCCCGGTGGACAGCGGGGCCAGGATTCGGGCGCCCGGACGGCACTGGCCGAGCCAGGCGTGCGGGATCAGCGGCAGGGTGCAGGTCACCAGGATCCGGTCGAAGGGGGCGCGGGAGGGGCAGCCGCGCGCCCCGTCCCCGGTGACGACGGCGGGGCGGTAGCCGAGCAGTGCCAGGTGCGCCCGCGCCGACTCGGTGATCTCCTCGTCCAGGTCGACCGTGGTGACGTGCTCGTCGCCGAGCCGGTGGCAGAGCAGGGCCGCGTTGTAGCCGGTGCCCGCGCCGATCTCCAGCACGTCGTCGCCGTCGCGGACGTCGAGGGCGTCGAGCATCCGCGCCATCAGGGAGGGCTGGCTGCTGGAGGAGAGCAGCTCACCGTCACGCAGCCGGGTCGCGAGCGGGGCGTCGGTGTAGACCCCGCGCAGCCAGCGGGCCCGCCGCTCGGGGTCGGGGTCCTCGGCCCACAGCCGTTCGTGGCCGGCGCCGCGGCCGGTCCAGAAATACGGGACGAAGAGGTGCCGGGGCACGGCCGCGAAGGCGGCCCGCCAGGCGGGGTCCTCCAGCACCCCGGCGGCGGTGAGCTCCCGTACCTGGGCGGCGTGCGCGATCTCCCGCAGGTCGCGAACCGGTTCCTCCGGTTCCCGCGGGGTGTGTGCCGCGTGTGCGCTCTTGCCGCCCGTGCCCATGTCTCCACTGTGCGGCGGGCGGGCGCCGCGTGCGAGCCCTCCCGGATCCCGGCCGGAGAGTGGTCCTAGGACCGGGGTCCTCCGTCCGGGTGTCTGAGACGATGGTCGGGTGAATGACGATCCGCAGAGCAACGTCCAGGAGACGACCTTCTTCGAGCAGGTGGGCGGCGAGGCGACCTTCCGCCGTCTGGTCCACCGCTTCTACCAGGGTGTCGCGGAAGACCCGCTGCTGCGTCCGATGTACCCGGAGGGGGACCTCGGGCCCGCCGAGGAGCGGTTCGCGCTGTTCCTGATGCAGTACTGGGGCGGTCCGGGCACGTACAGCGAGAACCGCGGGCACCCGCGCCTGCGCATGCGGCACGCCCCGTTCCAGGTGGACTCCGCCGCCCACGACGCGTGGCTGAAGCACATGCGGGAGGCCCTGGACGAGCTGGGCCTGGCGCCGGAGCACGAGGCGCAGCTGTGGCGGTACCTGACCTACGCGGCCGCCTCGATGATCAACACGGCGGGCTAGGAGCCGTAGGAGCCGGTGGTCTCCGCGGCCCCGGGCGGGGCCGCGGAGACCGTCAGACCGGCCGTACCTGGAGGGCGCCGAGTCCGCCGCCCGGTCCGGGCAGGCGGGTCGCGACGGACCCGTACGGGGTGCTCAGCCGCAGCCAGCCGGCGGAGGCGAACAACGCCAGGGGGGCGGGTGCGCCGGGCGCGGCGCCGCCGCCGGAGGGTGCCGGTACGCGTACGGGCCGCAGGAAGCCCAGGGACTGCGCGGCGTGCGCGGCGCGCAGCGGGAGTGCGGTGTCGCCGACGGTCCGGGACCAGATCTCGCGGCCGATGCGGTCGCGTTCGGAGCGGGTCCGGTGCTGCGGGGGCAGGGCCTCGTCCCGGGACCGGAACTCGGCGACGGCCGCGGCCAGGGCCGCGCGTACCGCCTCGGGGGCGGGCAGTCCGGGCACGGGCGTCCAGCCTCCCCTGGGCGGCAGGACGCCGGTCCAGGGCGGGCCGGTGACGGCGCCCGGCACCCGGGCCCCGGCGCCGGTCTCGTCGACCGACTCCAGCAGCTCACCCGCCGAGACGGTCACGTCCAGCGGCGCCGCGAGGGGTGCGGCGAGCCGCACCGCGCGGACGGCGAGGACCTCGAAAGAGGGGGGCCGTCCGAAGACGGCGAGCGCGCCGCCGCCCGCCGGCGCCTGCAGGCGGACCGCGGCGGCGCGGTCGTAGTGCACCAGCCGGCCCAGGAAGGCGGCGAGGTCCGCCGCCTCCCCGGAGTCGGCGAAGTGCAGCTGGTCGGTCATGCCGCGAGGCGCCCTTCCGCGCTCTTGGAGCGGTCGGAGACACGGCCCGCGGGCTCCTCCAGGTACTCCTGGAGGAAGACCCGCTCCTCGTCCGTGATGCGGCGGGGCCGCCCCTCGGCGAGGTTGTAGGGAACGACGACCGTCTCGGCCCGGACGTAGACCGTCTCGGGCGCGTCCTCGGTCGCCTCGTCCTTGACCTCGTAGCGGATGGTCAGGGACGCGGCGCCTATCCGGGTGACCCAGGACTCGATGAGCACCGGCTCGTGCCGGTGCACGAGGGGCAGCTTGTAGTCGATCTCGTGACGGGCCACGACGGAGCCGCCCGTGAAGGACTCGCTGCCCTCACCGGGCGCCAGGCGGAACATGAAGTCGATGCGCGCCTCCTCCAGGTAGCGGAGGAAGACCACGTTGTTGACGTGCCCGAAGGCATCCATGTCCGCCCAGCGCAGCGGGCACCGGTAGTGGTGTCTGGCCATGTGCTCGACCTAGCCCCGGGTGAGCTTCTTGTAGGTGGCGCGGTGCGGACGGGTGGCGTCCGGGCCGAGCCGCTCGATCTTGTTCTTCTCGTAGGACTCGAAGTTGCCCTCGAACCAGAACCACTTCGAGTCACCCTCGTAGGCGAGGATGTGGGTGGCGACCCGGTCCAGGAACCAGCGGTCGTGGGAGACGACCACGGCCGCACCGGGGAACTCCAGCAGCGCGTTCTCCAGGGAGCCCAGGGTCTCGACGTCGAGGTCGTTGGTGGGCTCGTCGAGGAGCAGCAGGTTGCCGCCCTGCTTGAGGGTGAGCGCGAGGTTCAGGCGGTTGCGTTCACCGCCGGAGAGCACGCCGGCCGGCTTCTGCTGGTCCGGGCCCTTGAAGCCGAAGGCGCTGACGTAGGCGCGGGACGGCATCTCGACGTTGCCGACGTTGATGTAGTCCAGCTCGTCCGACACGACCGCCCAGAGGGTCTTCTTGGGGTCGATGTTGGCGCGGCCCTGGTCGACGTACGAGATCTTGACGGTCTCGCCGACCTTGATCTCGCCGGAGTCCGGGGTCTCCAGGCCCTGGATCATCTTGAAGAGCGTGGTCTTGCCGGCGCCGTTGGGGCCGATGATGCCGACGATGCCGTTGCGCGGCAGCGTGAAGGACAGGTCGTCGATGAGGACCTTGTCACCGAACGCCTTGGAGAGGTTGTTGACCTCGACCACGATCGAGCCCAGACGCGGGCCCGGCGGGATCTGGATCTCCTCGAAGTCCAGCTTCCGCATCTTGTCGGCCTCGGCCGCCATCTCCTCGTAGCGGGCGAGACGGGCCTTGGACTTGGCCTGGCGGCCCTTGGCGTTGGAGCGGACCCACTCCAGCTCTTCCTTGAGGCGCTTGGCGCGCTTCTCGTCCTTCTTGCCCTCGACCTTGAGGCGCTCGGCCTTCTTCTCCAGGTAGGTGGAGTAGTTGCCCTCGTAGGGGTGGGCACGGCCGCGGTCGAGCTCGAGGATCCACTCGGCGACGTTGTCGAGGAAGTAGCGGTCGTGGGTGACGGCCACGACGGCGCCCTTGTACTGGGCCAGGTGCTGCTCCAGCCAGTTCACGGACTCGGCGTCGAGGTGGTTGGTGGGCTCGTCGAGGAGCAGCAGGTCGGGGGCCTCCAGCAGCAGCTTGCAGAGGGCCACGCGGCGCTTCTCACCACCGGAGAGGTTGGTGACCGGCCAGTCGCCGGGCGGGCAGCCCAGGGCGTCCATGGCCTGCTCCAGCTGGGCGTCGAGGTCCCACGCGTTGGCGTGGTCCAGGTCGTCCTGGAGCTTGCCCATCTCCTCCATGAGCTCGTCGGTGTAGTTCGTCGCCATTTCCTCGGCGATCGCGTTGAACCGGTTGAGCTTCTGCTTGATCTCGCCGACGCCGTCCTCGACGTTCTCCAGAACGGTCTTGGACTCGTCGAGCTTGGGCTCCTGCATGAGGATGCCGACGGAGTAGCCGGGCGACAGGAAGGCGTCACCGTTGGACGGCTGCTCGATACCCGCCATGATCTTCAGGACGGTCGACTTGCCGGCGCCGTTCGGGCCGACCACGCCGATCTTCGCCCCCGGCAGGAAGTTCAGGAACACGTCGTCGAGGATCACCTTGTCGCCGTGCGCCTTGCGCGTCTTGCGCATGGTGTAGATGAACTCAGCCAAGAGAAACCGTCCGGCAGATCGATGGTGGGCAGATACACCCCATCTTGCCGTACGTCCATCCCCGGGGGGAAACGCGCATGGTCAGGGCCCTGATCTGCGCCTGGGGGCGGCCGGTGGCGGAAAAGCCCGGCGGGGGCCGGGGGCGGGCGGCAGGATGGCAGCCGGTTCCGGTCCGGCCGTCCGGTCCGGCCGTCCGGTCCGGCCGTCCGGTCCGGTCCGTCGGTCCGCTTCTCTCGGAGGACGCAGCAGCAATGGAAAGCACCCTGGTCGCGCTCGCGGGTACGACGGTCGCCGTGGTGGGGACGCTCCTGGCCCCCGTCCTGTCGCAGCGCCTGCTGTCACGGGCGCAGTCGGACCAGTTCGAGCGGCAGGAGCGGGCGGCCGACGCCCAGTGGGCGCGCGAGCAGCGGGTCGCCGAGCTGGACAAGCGGCGCGAGTGCTACGTGGCGGCGAACTCCGGCTACCGGCGGTACCGGGTCGAGCTGATGAACTACCTGTGGCGGGTCCACAAGGGGGAGGTCACCCCGGAGGCGCGGGAGGCGCTGGACGAGGCGCGGCACACGATGCACGGCGCCTTCGCCGAGGCCCAGATGGCGGCCTCCGACCCGGTCCTGGCGGAGCTGGACGCCATGGCGCAGACCCTTGCCCGGGCGTACGACCGGGTCATGCGGCTGGAGGAGGACGCCGACACGCCGGAGGGGACGTTCGAGGAGATACGGATGTCGCTGCTGCACGCCAACGAGCAGTGGGTGGGGATGCGCGGGGTGATGCGGGCCGACCTGGGGGTGCCGGGGCGGGCCGGCCCGTGACTCAGCGGGGGCGGTAGACGGGCAGGGCGTCGGGGAGGACGTCGAGGACGAGGGCCGGCGGGGCCTTGGCGTACTCGCCGTCGTAGGCGAAGGGGGTGCCCGGGGGGATGTCCTCGATGCGCAGCCGGCGCAGGCGGACGGCCGTGTGCGCCGGGGACCGGGTCAGCGGTCCGGCCAGGGCGGCGGCGAGGAGACGGGGTCCGGGACGACCGCCGCCGTGGACGAGCCGCAGGTCGAGCAGGCCCTCGCCGAGGCCGTCGCGGCGGCGGGGGGTGGGGCCGGAGCCGTGGTAGGTGCCGTTGCCGGCGAAGAGCAGCCAGGCGCTGCGGGGCCGCCCGGCCAGGGTCAGCCGTACGGGCCGCTCGGCGCGCAGCACCCGCCAGGCGGCGGCGAGCGCGGCCGGCCCGCCGCCGATCCGGGGCGCCCAGCGCAGCCGGTGGCGCAGCAGCTGGGGGTAGACCCCGAAGCTGAAGGTGTTGAGGAAGTACCCGCCCTCGCCCCCGCCCTCGCCCCCGCCGTCCCCTTCCGGGGTGCCCGCCGGGGTGGCTGCCGGGGTGTCTGTCGGAGTGAAGCGGCCCACCGACACGCGGACCGCCTGGCCCTCGGTGATCGCCCGGCAGGTGTCCTCCGGGCCGGTGAGGCCGAAGTCGAGGGCGAAGTGGTTCAGGGTGCCTCCGGGGAACACCGCCAGCGGTACCCCGGCGCGCAGTGCGGCGGTCGCGGCTGCGTTGACCGTGCCGTCGCCCCCGCACACCCCGAGGACCTGCGACCGGGCCGCGGCGGCCGCGAGCTCCGCCTCCAGCTCCTCGCCCCCGCACTCCACCACCTCCGCCGCCGGCAGCCGGTCCCGCAGGACGCCGAGCACCGCGTCCCCGGCCGTGCCCGCGCCGGTGTTCACCACCACCGTCAGCCCGGCCCCGTCCGGCAGCGCGGGCACCCCGGCGGCCGGCCGCTCGTCGCCCGGGACGGCCCGCGCCCGCCGCGCTCCCCGCGCGAGCTCGCGCACGGTGAGCCCCGCCGCCACCCCGAGGAGGGCGCCCGCCGCGACGTCGGACGGGTAGTGCACTCCGGTGTAGATCCGGGAGAACGCCACGGACACGGCCACGGGCGCCACCACGGCGCCCCACGCCGGGGATTCCAGCGCCAGTCCGGCCGCGAAGGCGAAGGCCGAGGCGGAGTGCCCGGACGGGAAGGAGGTGGTCCACGGCGGCACGGCCGGCCGCCGCACCACGGGCACCCCGTCCAGCAGCGGGCGCGGACGGCGGACGGACCACTTGCCGACGGTGTTGACGGTCGCGGACGCCAGTGCGAGCGAGGCCGCCGCCCGCAGTGCGGCCTTGCGGGTCCGCGCGGGGCCCAGGGCGGTGAGCGCCGCCGCGATCCCGCCCCACAGCACGCCGTGGTCGGCCGCCCGCCCGAGCGCGGGCAGCACCCGCTCGGCCGCCGGCCAGTGGCGTCGGGCCACGGCGTCGAACAGCCGCCGGTCCCATTGCGCGGCGGTGCCCCGCCAGGTCAGTCGCTGCTCCCGGTCTGCCATTTCCCGCGCTTACCCGGGCCGGGGCCGCGTGAAGCAGCCCGCCCGCGTTCCACCCCCGTTCAGCCCTCCGTCTCCCCTTCCTCCCCTTCCAGCGGCCGCTTGCGCAGCAGCAGGACCACCATGCCGCCCAGTACCACCAGGCCCACCGCGAGCGAGGCGATCACCGGGGTGGCGGCGGAGCTGCCGCTGACGGCCAGCCGCTCCTCCTCGGGGGACTGCGTCTCCGGCCCGGCGTCGGGGGCCGGGGCCACCTCGGCGCTGCCGGCGAGCGTGCCCACCTTCCCCGCCGGGCCGGCCGGCGGCTGCGGCCAGACCGCCGTGGCGGTGGCGGCCGCGGCCGACTCGCTGGAGCCGGCCACGACCTGCGCCTCGGCCGGGATCCCGCTGCTGAAGACCCGCCCGACCGGCACCTTCGTCGAGCCCTGCACCCTGACCGAGGCGGTCCCGTCGGGGGTGCCGGCGGGCACCTCGAAGAACAGCCGGCTGCCGTTGGCCGCGGTGCTCACCACCCGCCCCTCCTCGTCGACCACCCGCACGCCCATGGCCACGGCCGCCGCGTCGGGGGTGACGGTGACGCTCTGCGCCCCCGTGCGGACGGTGACCGGGCCGAGCCGGGTGCCGGTGGGGCCGGTCACCGGGCCGGAGACCCGGCCGGGGTCCAGCCCCAGCGAGGCCGGCGGCTCCGGCAGCCGGCCCGCCTCCCGCTGGAGGTACTCGGCCAGCTTCGCGGCCGCCTGGTCGGCCGCCTCCACCTGCGCCCCGTCCGCGAGCCGCCAGATGGCCACCTGGGTGCCGGCGGCCGCGCTCTCCGCCGTCAGGGTCCCGGCCCCGGCCGCCTTCGCCAGCCCGGCCAGGTCGTTGTGCTGCGGGTAGGAGTGCTCCAGCACCCAGCGGATCCGGCCGCCCGCCTCGCTGCTCCCGGCGAGGGGGCTGCCGCCCCAGCCGCTCTCGGTGTAGCGGGCCTGGGGCTGCGCGTTGCCCTCGACGCCGACCCCGTACGTCTGGAGCATGCCGCCGCCGTCCACCCGCATCTCGTACAGCCCGGCGGGGATCTGGCGGACCGACCCGTCCCGGGCGCGCAGGACCGCCTGGCCGTAGGTCTTCAGTCCGTCGAGCACGGCGCGCGCGCCACCGGCCGATGGCCCGGCCGAGGCCGCCGGGTCGGCGTCGGCCCAGGCCCGGGCGCCCGGGGCGGCGGTGAGGGCCGCGGCCAGCAGGGCCGCGGCCAGCGGCCGCCGCGCGGAGCCCCGCACCCCGCCGCCGGCGGCGGAAGGGCCCGAGGCGGCACCCGGGCCGGGCCCGGAAGCGGCACGGGGAGCGGGCACGGGGCCCGCCGGACCGGCGGGCGCGGCGGGCGCACCCGGAAGCGGAACCACCGGCGGGGCCACCTCGTCGGCCGCCGGGGCGGAGGCCGGTCCGCCCGTGGACGCGGCGTGGGACTCGAAGGACGCGCAGGACGCGGGAACAGCAATCGACACAGTCTTCCCCTTCGGGCCAAAGACCCAGGTGCCCGTGAATACCGGGGAATCCTAGCCCCATCGAACACTCAGACCACCGCCGCCTTCTGAGGGCCCATCAGCGGGGTCTCCGTCTTGACCACGCGGCGGAAGGCCGCAGTTCCACGGTTCAGGTCGTGTCCGACGGTGATCGCGTCGATGTCCGCCGAGAACCAGCGGCCTCCTTCGCCGTCGGGCGGCCCCTCCCGGACCCTCAACCGGCCGTGCACCACGAGCGGTTCCCCCACCGAGACGGAGCTGGCCAGGTTCACCGCCAGTACCCGTCGCGCCCACACGGTGTAGAAGCTGGTGGTGCCGTCCGTCCAGGCCTCGGCCCGCCGGTCGAAGTACCGCGGGGTCACCGCGAAGCGGAACCTCGCCGACGGTCCGGTCGCCGTCTCCTTGAAGTCGATCCGCGTCGCCACGTGCCCCACCAGCGTCACCAGGGTGTCGTTCATCCCGGTCGCCCTCCCCACGTTCCGTACGGCTCGTGCGGACCATCCGCACGAGGTACGCACCATGCTGGCCCGGCTCCCCGACCGGCCGCTCCGGCCTGTGGACTACTGGCGGGTTGTGGACAACCTCGTCCCCCCTGCGGAGACGGTCGCGTACTGCTCCCGGACCTCCCGGTAGCGCAGCAACTCCGCCGCCACCGGCTCCAGCACCCGGGCCCGCCCACAGCCGGCCGCGGCCTGCCGCAACCGCCGCTCGGCGTCCTGCCCGTACCTGCGGGCGGGCCCCCGGGCGGCGATCGAGCAGGCCCACTCGACCAGCGGACCGCCGATGATGCCCGCCACCATGAACAGCACGGGCGGCAGCAGCTTCGGTTCCAGGACCCCCGCGATCTGCCCGACGAGCCACAGCCCGCCGAAGACCTGCACCAGCGTCATCGCCGCCTGCGCCAGCACCGCCGCCGGCCACCAGGCGGGCCGGGGCGGCTTCGTACCGGGGGCCGGGACGGCCGGGCCGAGGGTCACCGCCAGCTCGTCCAGCGCCTCCGGCAGCCGGGCGGCACCACGCACCGCCGTCTCCCGTACGGCCTGCGCCCAGGGTTCTGGCAGCCCGACGGCGGCCTCGTCGGCGACGGTCCGCACGGCCTGCTCCACCCGCTGCCGGGCGGTCACCTCCTCCTCGACCGGCGCGGGTGCGGCCGCCGTGGAGCGGCCGATCACCGCGAGGGCGGACAGGCCGGCGAGCGAGCGGGGAGCGCGCCGGCTCTCGTACCAGCGCCACAGCCGCAGCCAGGGCGTCCCGCAGGCCTTGCCGGCATTGCGCCGCCAGGCCCGTTCGGCGGCGAGCCCGGCGGCGTACGCCCCGACGGCCTCGGCGAGGCGGTCCTCGAACTCGGCGCGCGCCGCCTCGCCGATCTCGGGCCCGGAGGGCGCTCCCTGCCCGTCTGCGACGTACAGCGGGCGCAGGCGGGCGGCGGCCCGGTCGACGTCGGCGGCGATCCGCCGGGTGGCGGCGCCCTTCTCCTGGGTGAACTGTGCGAGGAGCTCGCGCAGTTCCCCGACCCCTTCACCCGTCAGGGCGGACAGGCCGAGGACGGTGGCGCCGGGTTCGCCGTGCTCGCCGAGCGCGATGCCGTCCTCGTCGAGGAGCCTTCGCAGGTCGTCCAGGACCAGGTCGGCGGCCTCGCCGGGCAGCCGGTCCACCTGGTTCAGCACGACGAACGTCACCTCCGCGTGCCCGGCCAGCGGCCGCAGGTACCGCTCGTGCAGCACCGCGTCCGCGTACTTCTCCGGGTCGACGACCCAGATGACGGCGTCGACGAGCGCCAGGACCCGGTCGACGTGTTCGCGGTGCACGCCGAGCGCCGAGTCCAGGTCGGGCAGGTCGACGAGGACCATCCCGCGCAGCGCCTCGGCCTCGGAGGTCTCGCGGGGGCGGCGGCGCAGCCGGCCGGGGATCTCCAGCCGGTCCAGCAGTCCGGCGGCCCCGTCCGACCAGCTGCAGGCGATCGGCGCGGCGGTGGTCGGACGGCGCAGCCCGGTCTCGGAGATCTGCACTCCGGCGAGTGAGTTGAAGAGCGTGGACTTGCCGCTTCCGGTGGCTCCTGCGACGGCGACGACCGTGTGCTGGGCGGACAGGCCCCGGCGTGCGGCGGCCTCGTCGAGGACCCGGCCGGCTTCGGCGAGGGTCTTGCCGTCGAGGCGGGTGCGGGAGAGCCCGACCAGCTGGCGGAGGGCGTCGAGGCGGGTGCGCAGGGCCTGGGCCTCGGGGCTGAGCGGCGGCGCGGGGGCCTTGCCGCCGTCGCTCCCGGCGCCGGAGACGGCCCGGACCAGGGCCTCGTCGCCCTCGTCCGCCTCCGCGTCGACGTCCGCGTCCGCGTCCAGCGCGTCGTCGAGCTCCTCGGCCGTGGGCTCGTCGGCGGCGCCGCGCGGGCGGGTCCTGCCGAATCCCCCCTTGCGGGTGGTCCGGTGGCGTGAGCGCGCGATGAAGCCGTCGTCCCAGCGGTCGGCCGCCCGGGCTGCGGCCCGGACGTCCGTACGGCCGTCCGGGCGCTCCGCGCCCGGGTCGGCGGTCCGGCCGGCGGCCCGGTCCCGGGCGCGTTCGCCGGCCCTGGCGCGCACGCGCGTGCCGTCCCCGGCCGGGTCGCCGACGTGGTCGCGGTCCCCGGCCTGGTCGCGGTCGGTCAAGGCGGTCACCCCCTCACCTCTCCTTCTGCAGTACGGACAGCGCCGCGATCAGCTCGGCCTGTGGTTCCGGGGTCACTTCGAGCGCCTGGAGCGGGGCGAGCCGGCGGTCCCGTTCGGCGCGCAGGACCTGGTCGAGGTGGTCGCTGACGACCTCCCCGCCCCGGTCGCGCAGCCGTACGGCGGCCTGTACGCCGATCCGTTCGGCGAGCTTTTCCCCCGCCGGGCGGGCACGTTTGCCGCCGAGGAGGGCGGCGACGAGGAGGGCGGCGATGCCGTCGGGGTCGGGAGCGGGCTGCCGGTCGAGCTTGGCGACCTCCTCCTCCGCGAGTTCCTCCAGCACGCGTCGCCAGCGCCGTACGGCCATGCCGATACGTTCCGCCGCCTCCCGGTCGGGCCCGGGCATCGGCAGCGCCCCGGCGGCCGGCTCACGGCGCCACGCGGCGGCGATGCGCTCGTCGGCGGCGGCGACGGCGCACTGGAGCAGGGCGGCGAGGGATTCGGCGAGGGAGTCGAGCAGTTCGTCCGCGCTGGTGTCGAGGGGGTAGCCGCGCCAGCGGGTGAGGGCGTCCCCCGCGAGGACGGCGCCGCTGTCGAGGCGGCCCTGGACCCGTTTGCCCTCCCTCTTGTACGCGTCCTCGACGGCCGAGGTCAGCCGGACGGCGGCGGCGTGCTGGGCGGCGACGGCGGAGGCCAGTTCCGGCATGCGCCGCCCGAGGGAGTCGAGCGCGCCGAGGGCGGTCCGGCCGACGGCGTACTGCCGGGCGGCCGGGTCCTGGACGTGGTGGCTGAGCCAGGCGAGCAGCGGTGCGACGGCGCTGGCGGGCAGCAGCCCGCCGCCCCCGGCCGACTCCGGAAGTTCCGGCACCGTGAACCGCGGTACGTCGCCCAGCCCGGCCCGGGTGAGCAGGGCGCCGTACTGGCGCGAGACCTCGGCGAGGACCTGGTGCGGGACCCGGTCGAGGACGATGACCAGGGTGGCCTTGTACTGCTTGGCGGTGCGCAGCAGGTGCCAGGGGATGGCGTCGGCGTACCGCGAGGCGGTGGTGACCATGACCCAGACGTCGGCGGCGCAGATGAGCTGGGCGGCGAGGGTCCGGTTCTCGACGACGAGGGAGTCGATGTCCGGGGCGTCGAGGAGGGCGAGGCCGCGCGGGAGGGTGGCGACGGTCTCGATCCGCAGTTCGCGGGCCGGGGAGCCATGGTGCGCTCCGGGCCGGCGGCCCTTGCGGGAGGCGGGGAGCAGGTCGTCCTCGTCCTGGGGGGTCCAGACGCGCATGAGGTCGGGCAGGACCCGCATCCCGGCGAACCAGTGGTGGTCGTCCGGGTGACAGACGAGCACCGGGGTGCGGGTGGTGGGGCGGAGCACTCCGGCTTCGCTGACCTGGCGGCCGACGAGGGAGTTGACGAGGGTGGACTTACCGGCCCCGGTGGACCCGCCGACGACGGCGAGCATCGGCGCCTCGGGCGCCTTGAGCCGGGGTACGAGGTAGTCGTCGAGCTGCGCGAGCAGCTCGGCTCTGGTCTGGCGGGCGCGCGGGGCGCCGGGCAGAGGCAGCGGCAGACGCACGGACGCGACCCGGTCGCGCAGGGCGGACAGGGCATCGAGCAGCTGAGGCCGAACATCCAAGGTCACCACATGCGAAGAATGCCCAATTTGGGACCATTTTTGAAGCTTATACGCCCTCTGCGCGCCGACCGCGACTCCAGTGGGACATCATGGACACCGAGGACGAGTGGGACGCAGGCATAACGAGTGCACAACACCCAGGCCGCCGCGGCGCAAAAGCGGTGCGAGAATCGCACCTGCCTGCGATTATCGGGACCGCTTCACCGAACCTCCACAACGTGGCACGCGAGCGAAGCAACCGGGACAAGGCAACCGGAGCCCTATCCTTGACCCGGTACGGACCGCAGTCCCACCCCCACCAAGGGGCTCCAGGCCACCACGGTCACCACCGGCCCCCGTAGCTCAGTGGATAGAGCAGGCGCCTTCTAAGCGCTTGGCCGCAGGTTCGAGTCCTGCCGGGGGCACTTCTTCTCCTCCTGCCCGAGGAGCGCCGCACGGGCGTCCCTCGGGACGCCGTCCAGCGGTGGCGGAAAATCACCCGACCGGATCCTTGCAGGCGCAAAAGGGCCGTCGCCCGGACGGGCGGTTCACGGCGCGGGCGGCTGCGCCGGGACGGGTTCCGCTGAGGCGCCAAAGGCCCTGACCGCCTGGTAGTACGTCCAGGCCGTGCCCTCGCAGGATGCCCTCCTGCCACCCGTGTACCGCGCGCAGACCCGCTGGAGGTCCGCGTGGAAGGCGTCGTCGAGCCGGGACTTGTTGGCCTGGAAGGCGCCCGCCGCCCGGTAGTTGCGGTATCCGAAGTCGTGGCGGGCGCACGCCTCCTTGAAGGGGAAGCCGAAGGGGTTGTCCGGGGAGGACGTGCAGTAGTCCGTCGACCAGTCGAAACCGTAGGCGGCCCAGTCGGCCCGGTGCGCACGGGCGGCGAGCCAGGCGTCCTGGCTGGCCGCGTCGGAGCGCGTCCAGCGGCTCAGCACCTGCGGTTTGTCCGTGGGCACCGCCGGCACCGCCGACGCGGGCACGGCGAGGGCGAGCACGGCGGCGGCCGACGCGAGGAGGGGGAGGGGGAGGGGGCTGCGGCGCATGGTGTCCCTGCGGGGCGGGCGGCCGGCGGACGGCCGCCGCGGCACCGGAAGCCGCCCCGGAGCCGGAAGCCGCCGCCGCGCCGGGAGTTGACGGGGGCTGCCCCTATAACGCCGCCCCGGCCCGGGCGTTTCTTCCTACGACGGTTGACGGCCGGACGGACCACTCTCAGGTATGACTCCGTATGCGACTTGCGGCAGATTCGAAGTTCGTACCCGGGAGGGACGCGTGAACGGCCCCCGGCGCGAACACTTGTCGCTATGAACCGCCGTCCGCTCGTCATCGCCGCCGCCATCGTGGGAGTCCTCACCACGGCCGCCTTCGCGCTGCCCAACCTCCCGCCCAACCCGGTCACGAACGCCCTCAACGACCGGTTCTTCAAGGAGAAGGGCCGGCACTTCGCCACCGCCCGCGCCGCCGAGTCGCACACGCGCGGGGACCACAACCTCGCGCTGCCCAGCTGGATGCCGAGGGACGCCACGGACATACGCATCCAGGCCCGCACCGACGGCAAGGCCCGGCTCATCAGGTTCACCCTCGGCAAGACGCCCCTCGACGGGCCGCAGTGCGCCGCGGAGACCCCGAGGAAGGCGGGCGGCCCCCGGCTGGGCGCCCGCTGGTGGCCGCGCGACATCCGGGGCGAGGAGCGGCCCGAGTGCCGGGACCGCTATCAGTACCAGGTGTCGGTACGGGGGAAGAAGGTCTACGCCTGGACCGACGGGACGCCTTCCCCGGGCGCGCGAATACCGGAGGGCGTACCGGCCGTCCCCCAGCCGGGGGCCGTCCCGGTCGGCCGCCGCTGACGGGTCAGTCCCGTGCGAGCACCGCGGCGGTGGCCCGGGCGAAGCCCTCGGGGTTGTCCAGCATGATGTTGTGCCCGCACTCCGGTACGGCGACGACGGCGACCCCGGCGGCCTCCAGGGCCTCGGCCCCGTCGGGGGCTCCGTCCGCCTCCGGGTGGAGGAAGCCGCGCGGGACCTTCAGCTCCAGCAGCAGCTCCCGCATGGTGGGCGTCGTACCCGCGGCGAGGTGCACGGCGCTGCGGTACAGGGCGGTGCGGCCGGCCAGCCGCATGGTGGACCACCAGTGGGCCCCGGCCCGGTCGCGTACCTCGGCCCAGCCGCCGGCCAGGAACTCCTCCTCCGTGTAGGAGGCGATCCCGCTGCTGCCCGCCGTGGCCGGGACGGGCGGCAGGGGGTCCAGGTTGGCGTCGACCAGGACCAGCCGGGAGACCAGGTGCGGGTGCCGGGCGGCCAGCACGATGGCCACCGCCCCGCCCATGCTGTGGGCGATCACCTCGGCCGCGCCGACGCCGGCGGCGGTGAGCGCCAGGGCGACGGTGTCCGCGTGCGCCTCCAGGGTGTACGGGAACCCCTCGGGCCGGTCGCTGTGCCCGTGCCCGAGGAAGTCGAGCAGCAGCGAGCGCCGCCCGGCCAGCAGGGGGTGTACCGCGCTCGCCGCGAAGTAGGCGGGCGCGGTGGATCCGAGACCGTGCAGGTAGAGACGGGCCGGCTCCTCGCCCGGCAGTTCGACCCAGCGGACGCGGTCGCCTTCCAGTGTCACTGCGGCACTGCGCACGATGTGTTCCCCCTGAATCGTCGACGGTCGGCCGAGCACGAGGTTAACCGCGGCGACGACGGGCCCGACTACTCTCAAGAGGTGATCGCGGAACTGAACCAACTCGACGGCGCTGAGCCCCGGCCGGGGGCCCTGCCGACGGGCTCCGCCTCGGCGGTGTGGGCGCTGGACACCACGCGCGGGGTGATCGGCGGGCACGAGGCCGGCGGGGCCGAGGCGCTGCTCGACGACGACGAGCGCAAGCGGGCGGCCCGGCTGCTGCGCCCCGGCGACCGGCGCACCTACCTGGCCTCGCACCTGGGGCTACGGATTCTGCTCGGCGGATACCTGGGGGTGGCGCCCGGCGAGGTCCGGTTCGTCCGCGAGGACTGCCCGGGCTGCGGGGGGCCGCACGGGCGGCCGGCGGTGGCCGGGGGCGGGGTGCACTTCTCCCTGTCCCACAGCGGGGACCTGGCGTACTTCGCCTTCGCGGGGGTGCCGGTGGGTGTGGACGTGGAGGGGCTGCCGAGCGCCGAGGCCGTGGCAGACATCCTGAGCAGCCTGCACCCTGCGGAGACCGCCGAGATCACCGCCCTGCCGGAGGACGGCCGGCGGGCCGCGCTGGCCCGGGTGTGGTCCCGCAAGGAGGCATGCCTCAAGGGCATCGGCACGGGCCTCGCCGAGGGGCTGGTCGAGCCGTACGTGGGCGCGGCGGCCGACCCCGCCCGGATCCCGGGCTGGACCCTGAGCGACGTCCAGGCCCCACCCGGCTACGCCGCCGCCCTGGCCGTCCACACGGCCTGACGACGACCTGACACAGGCGCCGAGGGCCGGCCGCTGATGCCTGACGGCGGGCGACGGGCGGCGGGCGGCGGGCGGCGGGCAACCTCACACCGGCAGCCAGACAGCGGACGGCCTGAGGCGGACGCGGCAGGCGGCGGGCGGCGCGCGGCGCCTGACGACCCGGCAGGCCGGGGCGTCGTGCGGCAGGGGTGGGCGGGGGCGGCGGGCCGAGGCGCGCTCCGGCTCCCCCTTGCTCGGGCCGGCGCGCCGCGCCCGGCGGGGCGGCGTGTCGTGCGGCCAGTCGGCGCACCCTCCGCGCGAGCCCGCCCGGGCGGGCAGAGCATCGGGCGCATGACCGCGATGACCGCATTCCTCCCGGCCGCCGCCCTGTTGGCGGCGGCCACCGTCCTGCCGGCCCCGACCGCCGCGTACGCCGACGGCGCCGACGCGCCCACCGCCCCCTACGTCGTCGTCCTCAAGGACGCCACCACCCGCGCCCCGACCCGGGCGCTGGCCTCCGAGGCGGAGGAGGCCGGTGACCGGGTCGAGGCGGTCTACGACACCGCCCTCAACGGCTTCGCGGTCCGCACCACCGCGGCCCGCGCCGCCGCGCTCGCCGCCGACCCCCGGGTGGCCTCCGTCGAACCGGACACCGTGTACCGGATCTCCGACCCCGCCGCCCCGGCCACCGGCCGTACCGCACCCCTCCCCGCAGCCCCGGCCGCCGACCGCCTGGCCTCCGACCATCCCGCGACCCTCCCGGTCACAACCCGCCCCGTCACCCCGCCCGCCGACCACCCCGCGGCCGACCCCGCCTCCCCGGCCACCCCGGCCGCCGACCACCCCGCGGCCGACCCCGCCACCCCGCCCGCCGACCGCCCCGCGACCGACCCCGCCGCCCCGCCCGCCGGGCGCCCCGCCGTGCCTCCCGGCGGTCCGGCCGCCGGGCGGCCCGTTGCTGGCGGTGGGAGCCAGGCGCAGGCGCCCTGGCATCTCGACCGGATCGATCAGCGCGCGCTGCCGCTCGACGGGTCGTACGCGTACCCGGCCACCGGTGAGGGCGTCACGGTCTACGTCGTCGACACCGGCATCAACACCGCCCACCAGGAGTTCGGCGGCCGCGCCCGCGCCGGCTACAACGCCCTCTGGATGGAGGGCTCCGCCGACTGCAACGGCCACGGCACGCACGTCGCGTCGACCGTCGGCGGGGCCTCGTACGGGGTCGCGAAGGGGGTCTCCCTCGTCGGGGTGAAGGTGGCCGACTGCCGGGGCGACGCGCGGCTGTCGCACATCCTGCGCGGCCTCGACTGGATGGTGAGGGACGCCGTCCGGGCCGGCCTCCCGCTGCGCCCCGCCGTCGCCAACATGAGCCTGGGCGGCTCCCGCAGCCACTCCATGGACGCGGCGGTCATCCGTGCCGTCGCCTACGGGATCACCGTCACCGTGGCCGCCGGCAACGAGGGCCGGGACGCCTGCGCGGGCTCCCCCTCCGGCGTCCCGCAGGCCCTCACGGTCGCCGCCACCGACGCCGCCGACCGCCACCCCTCCTTCTCCAACCACGGCCCCTGCGTGGACCTCTCGGCGCCGGGCGTGGCCGTCGTCTCCGCCTGGAAGGGGTCGCCGACCGCCCTCGCCCGGGCCACCGGCACCTCCATGGCCGCCCCGCACGTCGCGGGCGCCGCCGCGCTGCTCCTGGCGGGCGGGACGGCGCACAGCCCCGACCAGGTCCGTGCCGCCCTGCTCCGGGACGCCGCCCCGGACCTGATCACGGGTCTGCCCGCCGGCACCCCGAACCTGCTCCTCCAGGTACCGAAGGGGGCCTGAGCGCAGCCAGACACCCCACCACCGGTCACCGACCGGTCGGTATCCGATGTCCCATCAGACCGGGTCTGATGGGACATCAATGTCTGTGTGCTTCGCGCCCGGGCAATCCATTGACTTCTCGGCACCGCGACGCGTCAATGACGGCCATCCGCACCGGCTCGGCCTCCCCCGCACAGCGGGTGGGGGGAGGGTTCGTCATGACGAAGGAGTCGCGACCCAGTGAGTACGAGAACGCTCAGACGAAGAGTGCTGGCCGGGGCGGGCGCCCTGTCCCTGGCCCTGACGGGCGGCGTCGTGGCCCTGACGGGGCCGGCGCAGGCCGCGACCAAGACCACTTCCGTCCCCGTGAAGTGCGTCGCCCCCGCCCCGCAGCCGGGCGCCAACGGCAACCAGGACTACACGATCACGGTGCCGGACACCGCCAAGGCGGGTGAGACCGTACCGATCACCATCGACCCGGGCGAGACGCCGGTCATCCCGATGTTCACGATCGACACGGTCAACACCATCAAGGCGAAGCTGCTCGTCGGAGGGGTCGCCCAGACCGTCACCAGCCCCGCCGTCCCCAGCCACCAGGAAGCCAACAAGAAGTCCGACCCGCCCGCCTTCTCCGGCACCGTCAAGATCCCCGACGGCAGCGAGGGCACCACCGTCCAGATCACCATCGACCAGGTGGTCACGGACGCCGACCTGGGCGGCACGGTCTACACCACGACCTGTACCCCCGACCCGCGCCCCAGCGCCTCCGTCGCCCAGATCGCCGTCGAGGCCCTCCCGAAGGACCCGGTCACCACCAGGCTGACGCCCAACAGCGGCAAGGCGGGTACCGCCGTCGTCGCCACCGGCGCCAACTTCCCGGCCGGACCGGTCACCTGCTCCGCCCTCCTCGCGGGCGCGGCCACCGGTGACACCGGCACCGGCACGGCGGACGCCTCCGGCGCCGCCACCTGCAACATCACCGTCACCAAGAAGGCCGACGCCATCAGGATCGACGGCTCGGTCCCGCCGGCCAAGCCCTTCGTGTTCGTCGAGGAGCAGGCGGGCGTGAAGAACCCGGTGGACGTCGAGGTGCTGCCCGGGCCGCTGGCTCTCGGCCCGAAGGACGGCCAGCCCGCCGTCAGCTTCGGCTCGGTGACCATCAACGGCAAGGCCCAGTCGGTGTTCGGCGCGTTCAACGCGGCGACCGTCCAGGACTTCCGCGGCGGCACCCTCGGCTGGGACGTGACGGCCACCCGGACGCCGTTCCTGAACCAGACGACGGGCCACTCCCTGGCCAAGGCGCAGATCGGCATCCAGCCGTCCTGCACCGTGACCAACCCGGACAGCCCCAGCACCTGCACGGCGGGTGCGCCGGGCGCCATCACGGAGACCCCGATGAAGGTCGCCTCGCAGACGGCCGGCGGTGACGAGCTGACCGGCGGCGAGTTCGCCGTGGGCGGCGCGGCGATGCTCCAGCTGCCGCCGTTCATGTTCGCCGACACCTACCAGTCGGTCGTGACCTTCTCGATCGCCTGACCGGCACCGCAGCCCCGGGGTGGTGCGGCGCCCGGGCGCCGCACC